>JANOAW010000392.1:0-1816 GCA_031411355.1 Hyphomicrobiaceae bacterium
CACCGTTCAGCTGTGCGACGCGCCGGCGACGCCACCACCGCGAGACGACCTGATGCTCGAGGCGCGCACGCGGCGGCTGCCGCCTGGACACGGCACGCTCGATCTTCGTGGCTTGATCGAGGCACTGCCTGCCGACATACCGGTCGGCCTCGAGGTCCCCAATGCGGCCGCCAGTGCCGATGGCTCGCCCGCCGAACGATTGACAAGACTTGTCACTGCCACTCGAACCTTTCTGACGGGAAAGCCGACCAAATGACCAAGCCCATCCTCATTCTGAATGGCCCCAATCTGAATATGCTCGGCCGGCGCCAACCCGAGATCTATGGCGCGACGACGTTGCGACAGGTGGAGGAGATGTGCGCCGCGCGAGCCAAGGCCAGGGGGCACACGATCTCGTTTCATCAATCGAACAAGGAATTCGAGCTGATCGAGTGGATTCAGGCCGGCATGGACGGATGCAGCGGCGTCATCATCAACCCGGCCGCCTTCACACACACATCTGTCGCCATCCTCGACGCGCTCAACATGTTGAAGCAGCCGATCATCGAGCTACACATCTCCAATCCGCACAAGCGCGAGCCGTTCCGCCACCACAGCTACGCCACCATGGCCGCCACCGCCCTGATTTGCGGCCTCGGTGTCAACGGCTACGTCATAGCCGTCGACGCCATGGCCGATCTGCTTGCAGAACGCGCCAAGACAACGTCGTAGGACCGGCATCGGCCAAGACTTTGCCTGCCGGCGCAAAGCAGGCTATCGCCGGGCCGCTGTCGATCGAATGGTCAGGTGAGACGTCGCAATGAAGACCGGTGTTGAAAATATCCGCCTCGATGGGCAGGTCGCCATCGTCACCGGCGGGGCGCGCGGGATCGGCTTCTCGATCGCGAGTTTGCTCGCAGACCGCGGTGCCCGGGTGATCGTTTGGGACTGGGATTTGTCGCCGCTCGACACGGCCGCGGGCTTCAAAGCCGAGCGCTGCGACAAGGTGGACGTGTCGAACTATGGCGATGTCGAACGCGCGTTCGCCGCAGCCGTTGCCGCGTTCGGCCGCGTGCACATCCTGATCAACAATGCCGGCATCAACGGCCCCATTCATCCGACATGGGATTATCCGCTCGCCGATTGGGATCGCGTGATCGCCATCAACCTGACCGCGGTTTTCTACGCCAGCCGCATCGCCGCGCGCCATATGGCGGCCAACGGCTATGGCCGCATCGTCAACGTCGCCTCGATCGCCGGCAAAGAAGGGGTGATGAACATCTCGGCCTACGCGGCGTCGAAAGGTGGTGTCATCGCGTTCGCCAAAAGCCAGGCCAAGGAACTCGCCGAGACGGGCGTAACCGTCAATTGCATCGCGCCGGCGTTGACCGAGACGCCGCTCCTCGACGGCATGACCGACGAGCACAAGCGCAATATGAAAGCCAAGATCCCCATGGGCCGTCTTGTCCAACCCGACGAGATCGGTGAACTGGCTGCCTGGATCGCAAGTCCCGCCTGTAGTTTCACCACCGGTTTCGTTTTCGACATCACCGGTGGTCGCGCCACTTATTGAGATTGCCGTTCGTCCGCAACACTCGGGGAGAGCCTCCACGTGAGCCAGGAATACAGAGACAAGATCGTCGTCATCTCCGGCGCCAGCCGGGGCATCGGCCTCGCCATCGCGTCCGCGTTTGCGCGTGACGGCGCCCAGACCGTGCTCGCCGCCAACAGTGCCGAGAACCTCGCCAGGGCGGCAGATGCGATCGTCAGCGCGGGCGGCGTCAAGCCTCTGGTCGTCGCCGGCGACCTGCGCACACTCGCGGCCTGCACGGCCGTT
>JANOAW010000393.1:0-1704 GCA_031411355.1 Hyphomicrobiaceae bacterium
AAGGGCCTTGATGCCTACGCCGCTTCCCGAAGCGAGACCGATGCCGCGCCCTGCGGCTATATCGGGTTCGACGCCACGGCGAAGTCGCTGCACGTGGGCTCGCTGGTGCAGATCATGAACCTGCTCCGCCTACAGCAAGCCGGCGGCAAGCCGATCGTCCTGATGGGCGGCGGTACGACGAAAGTCGGCGACCCGACTGACAAGGAAAAGTCACGCCCAATCCTTACCGTCGAAGAAATCGCGGCCAACATGGCGCTGATCAAGACAAACTTCGAACCGTTCCTGAAGTTCGCTCCCGGCAACATGTTCGACCCGAAGTCGACCGACGCGATCATGATCGACAACGCCGAATGGCTCGACCAGATCAACTACATCGAATTCCTGCGTGACTACGGCAAGCACTTCACGATCAACAAGATGATCGCGCAGGAGACGGTGGATCGCCGCCTGCGCAACAACGAGCCGTACACCTTCCTCGAATTCAACTACATGCTGCTGCAGGCCTATGACTTCATGGAGCTGGCGCGCACGTACGACTGCCGCATCCAGATGGGCGGGTCCGACCAGTGGGGCAACATCGTCAACGGTATCGACCTCACACGGCGTATCGTCGACAAACATGTGTTTGGTGTGACAACACCGCTGATTACGACAGCCTCCGGCGGCAAGATGGGCAAGACCGCCGATGGCGCCGTGTGGCTCAACCCCGAGATGCGATCGCCGTTCGACTACTGGCAGTTCTGGCGCAACACGGAAGACCTCGATGTTGCCAAGTTCATGCGCTTGTTCACCGATTTGCCTGAGTCAGAAATTGAAGAGCACGAGAAGTACAACGCGCTGGCTCCGGCCGAGTACGGTCGACGCATCAACGACGCCAAGAAACGTCTCGCAGATGTTGCAACCGGAATGCTGCACGGCGAGGAAGAAGCGAAGAGAGCCGCGGCCGCCGCCGAAGCCGTGTTCAAGGGTAGTGGCTCGGCCGAAGGCATACCGACGTTTGAAATCGAGCGCGCAAAACTCGCAGCCGGTTATTCCATCGCGGACGCGCTTGTGGCCGCGGGTCTTGTCGACTCGAAGGGTGATGCGAAACGCCAGATTGCGGGCAATGCGGTGAAGCTGAACGGCGACGCCGTGACGGACGAGAAACTGCAGATTACCGAAGCGGCTCTCGACGGCGACGGCACGGCGCGCCTGTCTGTTGGCAAGAAGCGCCACGCGCGCCTCAAAGCAGTGTGACAGCATTTTTGCGAGACACCCGGGCGTTTCTCTAGCCTTTGGCCACAGGAACGCCTCGGATTCTCCTTCCCACCGGCCAGACTACCTGCGTAATCTCCCTCCACAAACGTCGGAGGGATCATCATGAAGCTGGCTATCACCGCAGTCGCAGCATGCGCCGTGCTCGGCCTGCCTGCGTTCGCGCCAGTCGCGTTCGCGCAGGACAAGGCGCTTTCCGTTACGATCTATGCGGACGATCTCGCCCTGGTGCAGGACAAGCGCCCGATAGATCTCACGGGCGGACGCCAGCGCCTCGAATTCGCGGGGGTCTCTGCCCAGATCCGGCCCGAGACCGTCTCGCTTGCCGCCAACGGCGTTTCCATCGTCGAACAGAATTTCGATTTCGACCTGCTCACGCCTGCAAAGCTGATGGAGAAGGCGGTCGGCAGCGTCATCACCATCGTCCGCGTCAATCCGGCTAACGGTCAG
>JANOAW010000394.1:0-9633 GCA_031411355.1 Hyphomicrobiaceae bacterium
GACCAACACGACACACAGAAGAGGGCCGACATGAGGTCGATCGTTTCGCTGATCGGGGGATGTGCGCTTTCGAGTGTGTGGCTCGTCGGCTTTGCCGCTGGCGCCTCGGCACAGGTACCACGCGCAGTCGAGGTGGCTCGCGCGACCGAAATTCCGCGTTGTATGGTGTTTGTCGATGCGGCGTCCAAGGCCGGTCGCGGCACCCTCGATCAGCCATTCGCCAGCATCGGGGACGCCGTGCGCGCGGCCAGTGCCGGAGCAAACATCTGCGTTGCCGAAGGCACATATGCCGAGCAACTCGCGCCCGGCGACAAGGCGATGACGCTGGCGGGTGGCTTTCAGAGTGGCCAAAAATTCAGTGTGCGAGATTCCGCCCGCTACGTCAGCAAGGCGCGCGGACGGGGCGGCTCCTTCGTGCGCATCGAATCACCCGCGCCGAGCGGCAACGCTCTCACCGCCATCGACGGATTCGACATCAGCGGTTATTCGCAGGCCATCTATCGCGACATCGATCACTCGCAGCGATTCGATATCACCAACAACCATATCCACGACAACGTGTGCGTCGACGATACGCGCGTCGGTGCAGGATTTGCGCTCTCCAACGTCTCGGGCCGGATCGCCAACAACGTCATCCGGCGCAACTTCTGTGGTCGGGGTGGGGCGGGTTTCCTCAACAATATCGGCAAAAGCGATGCGGTCGTCATCGAGAACAATCTGATCGACGCGAATGCGGGGCGCGAAGCGGGATCGTCGCACGGGGGCGGCTTGTACATTTTCGCGACCACGGTTCGGGTCGTCGGCAATCTGTTCACCGACAATACGGTGACCGGTTGGGGTGGCGGACTTTATGTCGGCGCCAACACGCCCGGCGGCCAACACACCAACGCGACGCTCGTCTGGAACGTTTATCGCGGCAACAAAGCCGGCGCGGCCGGTGGTGGCATGTTCTGCGACGATGGCGCCAATTGCATCAGCTATCATGAGATCTACGACCGCAATTGCGGTGGCAACATCTACCTCGACAGTGGCCCGCTCGAGGGCGAGCCGACGCGAGCCCGCTTTGATCACCTGACCAATCATCGCGCGCTCGCCGTTGATTGCACGGCACCGGGCCCGGGCGTCCGCATCGATGCGGAAGTCGGCCGAGCCGATCGCTATTCATTCATCAACGCAATCTTCTGGGACAATGCCCCTGGGCAAGATTTCGCCGCCTCGTGCGATCGCGACTGCGGTAAGATCAGGATCGACGTGTCACATGCGCTGGTGCAACAAAAACATGTGAGCAACGGTTTAAAGGTCGTCTTCGGCAGCGGCATTCTGACCCCGACCGATCCGCGCTTTGTCGCGCCCGCGAGCGGCGATTTCCATCTAAAGTCGACGTTCGGACGCTGGACTGCGAAAGGACGTGTGCTGGACGATGTGTCCAGTCCGGGTCTTGGGCGGGGCTATTCGGAGGGGCCGCTCGCGGACAATCCCGAGCGGGCCGGTCCACGGCTCGAACTCGGCGCGTTCGGCAACAGTCTCGAAGCCTCGTTCGCGCGCTGACGACGTTGAAATGGACGAACAAGGACACTCC
Organism: Hyphomicrobiaceae bacterium; assembly: GCA_031411355.1. Lineage (GTDB taxonomy): Bacteria > Pseudomonadota > Alphaproteobacteria > Rhizobiales > Hyphomicrobiaceae > JABFRJ01. The sequence continues at coordinate 1,580 of JANOAW010000394.1, forward strand.
GAATGCTGTCAGTCGCCGACGCGATCGCAGGCCGCCGGTCCATCCGCGCCTATCTCGACACGCCCGTGCCGCGCGAAACGCTGGAGCGCATCTTGCGCATCGCCAGCCGCGCGCCGTCAGGTTCGAATATTCAACCGTGGCACGTCTACGTTCTCGAAGGCGATGCGAAGGCGCGGTTGATCGAGGCGCTCACAGTCCACATCGCCGCCGGTGCTGCGCCTCGGTCGGAGTACAAATATTATCCCGAATCGTGGCGCGAGCCCTATCTCGGCCGCAGGCGCGCATGCGGCTTTGGCTTGTACAAGACGCTCGGCATCGGCCGCGACGACAAGGTGCGCATGGCCGAGCAGCATGCCCGCAACTTCACGTTCTTCGGCGCCCCTGTCGGCTTGATATTCACCATCGACCGGGACATGGAACAGGGTAGCTGGCTCGACTATGGCATGTTCGTGCAGTCGGTGATGCTGGCCGCGCGCGGCGAAGGCCTCGACACGTGTCCGCAGGCGGCGTTCGCCTATCATGCACCGACCGTGCAACGCGTGCTCGGCATAGCGCCCGAGCAGATGATCGTCTGCGGCATGTCGCTCGGCTTCGCGGACCCGGACGCGGTCGTCAACTCGTTCACGACGGAGCGCGAACCGGTCGAGCAGTTCGTCACGTTCGCGCGCTAGGTCACTCAACCGTTCGGGCGCGAGCCATGCCGGTGTGTTGCGTCGGGTCGCCAGCCGGCTGCGAGTTTGCTCGCCTGTTCGATCCAGCGATCGCGGTCAATGCGACCGTGCATGCCGTCGACGTGGGTTTCGATCCACAGACATTCGAGCGGCGTCCATCGCGCGATCTGATCGAAATGCCAGATGCCGACGGCGTTGAGCTTGGCTTCGAGTTTGTCGGCGGCACCCCAGAGCAATTTAAGGTCGTCGCCTCTGCCCCCGCGCGGCGCCGCCAGAGTCGGCGGCTTGACACCAGGACCAGCTGATACCGGCGTCGATTTGGCAACTGTCGGCTGCGTGCCGATCTGCGGCGGCGGGGCAACGGTCTTGGCACCTGCCATCATGCCGACGGCCGCGGTCGCCGCGGCACCGGCTGTCACGCCGACGGGCAGATTGGGCTTGGCGCCGGTCGAATCCGCTTCGGGTTGCGCGGGCGTCGGGGGCACAGGCTTGGCAATCGGCGGCACGACGGCTGCGACGGACGCTGCTGCCGCTGTCGCCTTTGCCGCGACGTCGGCATCCGCCAGGCGTTGACGCCACGAGCCGATCACCGAGCCATCGTACAAGCTCGGATCTTTCAGCGTCGTCGCGCCGCCGGCGGGTGCCGAGGCCTTGCGTCCGATCTGAGACCCGGTCTTGAGAATTTTGCCGGCGGCATAGCCGTCGAGCACTTTATCGAGCAAAGCTGGCGTCAGATCTTCGTAGGTGTCGGCAAAGATCTGCACCATCGGCGCATTCGCACACGCCCCGGCGCACTCGACTTCTTCCCACGAAAAATTGCCGTCGTCGGATAGGTGATGCGGCTCCGCATGGATCCGGCTCCGGCACACGTCCTTCAGCGCCTCCGCGCCGCGCAGCATGCATGGCGTCGTGCCACACACCTGGACGTGGGCTTTCTTGCCGACCGGCGACAGCTGAAACTGCGTGTAGAACGTCGCGATCTCGTAGACGCGAATGTAGGCCATACCCAGGCGATCGGCAACTTTGCGGATGGCTGGCTCCGGTAACCAGCCGGCATGCTGCTCCTGCGCGCGCATCAACAACGGAATGACCGCGGACGCTTGTCGTCCCTCGGGATATTTCTTGATCGCAGCCTCCACCCACGCCTCGTTTTCGGACGTGAACGCGAACGTGGCGGGCTGATCGGGATGCAGGCGGCGGACGGCCATGGGATGCCCTTGCGGATGTCGAACGGCCGGCAAGCCATGTCCGATCCCTCAGGGGAACGGAACGCGGCAAAGTCGCTCGTCCCGCTCTCTAGCGGAGTGCGTCGCCGGGCTCAACACTGGCTTGGGGGCGCTGTCAGCCGGTCAGGGAAAATCCGCGATAGCCGTCGGCTGCAACTTCGGCGCACAACTTTCGATAGCGCGCCATGCCGCCCGCATACGGCATGAACATGCGCGGCTTACCCGGGATGTTTGCGCCCAGATACCAACTGTGCGGCGTGTGGGGCAACAACGTGGCCTGGGCGGCCTCGTGCACGGCACCACCCCAGGCCGCGACCGCATCGGGCGTCGGCTCCATTCGCTCGATGCCGTGCGCGCGCAGGTGGGCGATCGCATCGGCTATCCACTCGGCGTGCTGCTCGACCGCGACGGGCATGTTGGTAAGGACGGATGGACTACCGGGGCCTGTGACCGTGAACAGGTTGGGGAAACCGTGCATCTGAATGCCGAGATAGCTCTCGGGGCCGGCGCGCCACACATCGGCCAGGCGAATGCCGTCGCGTCCGCGGATATCGAGCTTGAGCAGCGGGCCGGTCATGGCATCGTAGCCGGTCGCGAACACGATGATGTCGAGGGGATGTTCGCCCGTCCGGGTGCGGATGCCCTCAGGCGTGATGGCCTCGATGGGGTCGGCACGCAAGTCGACGAGGGAGACGTTGTCCCGGTTGTAGGTCTCGAAATAATCGGTGTCGATCGGGGGGCGTTTGGTCGAATAGCCGTGATCGATGTCGGCAAGCTTTTCGGCGGTGGCCTTGTCTTTGACGATGGCGCGGATCTTCGCCTTGATGAAGTCGGACGCCGTCTCGTTGGCGGCGCGGTCGATGACGACGTCGCGAAACGTGCCGCGGAAATGCAGTCCGCCAAAGTCCCAGGCCTTCTCGTACATTGTCTGTCGTTGTTGCGGCGTAAACTCGTGAGCGGAGCGCTCCGAGATCGGGTAATCGTGACCGCCGGGAGACCCATGCATCTTCTGCTTCAATGCCGCGAAGTCAGCTTTGACCGCGGCTTTGAACGTATCGGATAACGGCTTGTTGCGGGCGGGCACGGAATAATTGGCCGTGCGCTGGAACACAGTCAGGTGCTGGGCTGTCTCGGCAATGACGGGTGCGGCCTGGATGCCGGTCGATCCGGTGCCGATCATACCGACGCGCTTACCGCTGAAATCGACGCCCTCGTGGGGCCAGCGCCCGGTATGCTCCCAGCGACCGCGGAATGTTTCGAGCCCGGGTATTGCGGGCACGTTCGCCGTCGACAGGCAGCCGACCGCCGTGACGAGATAGCGCGCCTGATAGGTGTCGCCCGCCTCGGTCGATATGGTCCATGCGTTCGCGGCCGCCTCATAGGAGCAGGCTGCGACCCTGGTGCCGAAGCGAAAACTGCGCTTTATGTCGAGCCGATCGGCGACAAAATTCATATAGCGGCGAATTTCGGCGTGGCCTGGATAGCGTTCGCTCCAGGTCCAGGCTTTGTAGATGTCCTCGGAGAACATGTAACAGTAATTATGGCTTTCGCTGTCGCAGCGCGCGCCTGGATAGCGATTCCAGAACCACGTACCGCCGACGTCATCGCCGGCCTCGAGACCCACGACATCGAGACCGAGCCGATCACGCAGCAGATGCAGTTGGTAGATTCCAGCGAAACCAGCGCCGATGACCACGGCGTCGCGCATCTTGGGTCTGGCGTCGGGCTTGGTTCTAGCGTCGGGCATGCAAGTCTCCGTACCGATCCTGAGTGCACGCTCCCAAGCACTGCTTCGCCCGTCAAGCGCCGCGTTTGCATGGCATCAATGATCGCGCGTGCGCGCCTACACGAGCTTGCCGCGGGCGGCGACCGGCAACACTTCGATCACTTCGTTGCCGCGCACGGCGATCAGCTGGTCGACCATATTGACGACCACGCAGACATGGTTCGGCACCACGCGCACGATGTCGCCGACTTTGGGGCGCGCGTTGCATTTGGACAGGTCGAGAAAGCCGTGTTCCTCGGCAAAACCTTTGATGCGCGCTTCCGGATGTTCGAGCAGGAGGCCGAAGCCGTCCTGGCCACCGCTGTCGCTTGTCAACGTCTTGGAACCGGCATCGAGAATGCCACGCTCGGCTCCGGCCCGCGATACGACCGTCGACAGGACCGTCAACGCGCAGTCGTCGAGAGACGCGACGCCGGCCGCAATCTGCATGCGATCGTTGAAGATGTAGGTGCCGGCTCGATGTTCGGTCGCGCCAGTCAACTTGCCGACGTTGGCGAGATTGGGCGAGCCGCCGGTCGAGACGACCTCGGCCGTCAACCCGAGTGCCGCTACGCCGGCTCTGGCCTCGTCGAAGAAGCGTTGGGTCGTCGGCCAACTGTCTTCGGTCGGGTAGAAGAGGAAGCCCTTGAAGGTCAGACCCGGCGTCGCCTTGATCGCCTCGGCCAGCTGTACCGCCTCGCGCGCCGTCTCGACGCCGGCGCGCTTGCGCCCCGTGTCGCACTCGACCATGACGCCGATGTCACAACCGGCCGACGCCGCGGCTGAGGCATAGGTCTCGAGCGTGACTGGATTGTCGGCGCAGACCTTCACGTCCGGGGCGCGGCGGACGAGGGATGCCAATCGGGCGGCGCGCGCCTCGCCGATCAGGTTGTAGCTGACCACGATGTCGCCAATGCCTGCATCGGCGAAGATCTCGGCTTCACCCAATTTTTGACACGTGATGCCGCGTGCGCCGGCCGCGACCTGCAGATGGGCGAGCTTTGGGACTTTGTGCGTTTTGATGTGCGGTCGGTTGGCGACACCGGCTGCGTCACAAATTGCCTGCACGCGGGCGATGTTACGCTCGACCCGATCGAGATCGACGACCACAGCGGGCGTGCCGAACTCGCGGGCGATGGTGCGTTTGAGGTCGTCGAGGGAGGGCATGACGTCATCCTCTGTACGCGTTGTTCGGGCAGGCGCTAAGGGCAGGTGACGGCGTTCACGACTGGTCCGCCATGTGGTGATATGCCCCGGTCTGCATTGGACACGCAGGCGAATGGGCTGGCAACCACCGCGTCGCTGGCATAGACTCGGTTCTACACACCGCGAACCACAGAGAGAACCGATGACCACCTTCGATGATCGTAAAAAAGGCTACGAGAACAAGTTCGCGCACGATGCCGACCTGAAATTCAAATCCGAGAGCCGGCGCAATAAGTATCTGGCGGAGTGGGCTGCGCCGAAACTCGGCCTCACCGGCACTGCGGTCGACGACTACGTCAAGGCCGTGCGCAAAGCCGATCTCGCCTCCAAGGGCGACGACGACGTGCTGCAAAAGCTCAAGTCCGATTTCGCGGCCAAAGGCGTCAAGATCGCCGATGCCGACATCCGCAAGGCCATGGACGAGTTCCTGGCCAAGGCCGTGGGCGAGATCGAGGCGACCGGCAATCCGTAAGCACTACGGTTTCGCGAGCGAGACGCCGGCCGCCTGTGCCGGCTCAACGGCGTCTCGTTCAATCAGCCGCTGACAATCCAGAGCCGCTCCGGCGCCTGCGATTTCGATCCGATTTTGACATGCCGCATTTCTCGACTCGCTTCTTGCCCCGAATCTGACCTTGTCCTTGCAGGCCTCTCCGGTGTACGTCGTCGTAACGAATACGCCCACCAGCGCGCGATCTTCGCCCGGGCCAATCACACGACAGGACCATCATGGCTGGCAGAAGCACAGCGCGCACCAGTACGGGCGCGACCGGCGACGCGACATCGCTCGCCGCACACATTCTCGTCGTCGAGGCACGGTACTACGACGCAGTCGGCGCGGCCTTGATGGCTGGCGCCGTGGCTGAGTTGGAGGCGAGCGGCGCCACGTGGGAAGTGGTGTCGGTTCCCGGCGCACTCGAAATTCCGCAGGCTTTGTCACTCGCCTTCAACAATGGCCTCATCCCCTCGACCGCCGAACAGCCGACCCCGTTCGACGGCGCAGTCGTACTCGGATGCGTCATTCGCGGCGAAACCTCGCACTACGACATCGTCTGCGAACAGGCCAACACGTGGTTGATGGAGACGGCGGTAGCGGGTGGCATTCCACTCGGCAACGCCATCCTGACGGTTGATACTGAAGTGCAGGCCATGGCGCGTGCCACCGGTGGGCGTGACGGCAAAGGCGCCGACGCCGTGCGGGCTTGCTTGTCGCTCGTCCGTCTCGCGCGGGCTTTCGAAAAGCGGGGCGCCGATGTCTGACGCATCGGGAAGATCAAATGGCGGCGAGACCAAGAAGCCGCAGCGCGTTGCCGATGTCGCCAAGCGCGGCAGTGTCGTGCGGAGCCAGGCACGATTGGCCGCCGTGCAGGCCCTGTACCAGATGGACTTGGCCGCAACCGACCTCAACAAGCTCATCAACGAGTTCGTCACCGAACGCTTTGGTGCAGACGCCGAGGACGACACGGTCGCCATGGCCGACCAGACGCTGTTCGAGGCAATCGTGCGTGGCGTCGTCAACCATCAGCGCGAAATCGATCCCGCCGTCGATGCGCAACTCGCGGCCGGCTGGCGCCTGAACCGGCTCGACGCGACCCTGCGCGCCGTTTTGCGCGGTGCCATGTATGAAATCCTGTACCGCAAAGACGTGCCCGGACGTGTCGTCATCACCGAATATCTCGACATCGCCAAGGCGTTCTTCGAGGGCGATGAACCCAAGGTCACCAACGCCGTACTCGACAAACTCGCCAAGAAGCACCGGCCTCGCGAGTTCGGCGGCGGTTGACGGCAACTTACGATTTCGTGGCCAGTCAGATGCGCAACGGTCCTGTCACCGAGGTCAGCGTTTCGTCGACCTGATCGGACCAGGTGCCTCGTGCATGTCATCGTGAACAGACAGCGGTGAACGCGTCCGCCTCGTGGTTCGACGCCCTCGATAGCCAAATTTTTGACACGGCGAGCGGCGCTGCGTTGAAACACGGTCTATAATGTCGATGCGCGCCCGTCTCGCCACGGTGTCGCCGAAATGACGCGTGACCGTGAGTTGGGCTATTCGAAAGACCTTTTGTTTGCGGACAACGGCGACAGCACTGGTGGTTGGGATCGCAGCAGCGGCCGCGGCGATCGGCTGTGCCGTAGCGGCACCACCTGACGAACGAGCGAGCGGTACCGATATCGGCATGGAATTGGCAGCTGGGCTCGCAGCCTGGATCAGCAGCCATCTGCAAGCGATCGTCGCAACCGCCTATGACCGTGCGCCGGTGCTGGTTGTTGTCATGGCCGCGCTGTTGATCATCCCGACGACGGCCCTCGTTGCCTTGTTGGCGCGTGACATGCGCCGGCGTGCCGGACGTGGTCGACGGTCGTCGCCAGTGGTCGAGAAATTGGCGTCGCTCCATACCGAACCCTTGCAGACCTCGACGCCGGAGGCCGCATTGTGGCCGCAGACGGCTTGGCTCGATGTCGATCGCGGGCCGAATGGCCGGACGCGATTGCTGTTGCCGCGATCGCAAGGCCTGGTGCGGATCGGCCGTCATGAGGACAACGATATTCACCTGCCCTGCGCCACGGTGCACCGGCACCACGCCCTTATACATCGCACGCCCTCCGCCGAATTCGTCATCACCGACCTATCCGGCCGAGACGGCAACGGGATCGTCATCAACGGCCTGAAGCTGGTCGAGGCACGGCTTGCTCCCGGCGACATGATCGTGCTCGGCGACGCCCGTCTGCGTTTTGACAGCGCCCCCCTTTAATCGCGGCAAACAGAGGCAACCGAATTCCATGTCCGACCCGAAAAAACCCGATCCCGCGCAAAACCGCATCCTCGGTTCGCTGCGCGACGCCTTGTTGGCTGCAGGGCGTACCGAAACGCACGCGGACGCGCCGACCGAGAAAAAGCAGCAAGCGCCCGGGCCCTCGTTGTCGAGCCCGCCGCCGATGCCACCCGCGGCAAACGCGCCGCCAATGGAGACGATGCTCGTGCGCAAGGATCAAACCCCGTTGCCGCCGGCCGCCGAGGCAGCGCGGGCCGTTGCGGCCCAGCGCCCGGAAACGACAATGCGGCTGCGCGGGAACGGGGGCGGCACGCGAACCCAGCTGGTGCGTGGCCGCGTCCAAGTAACTAAGACGGACTTTCACCAGGACCCGGTCGTTGGCTGGCTGGTCGTCGTCGGCGGCCCGGGCCTCGGC
>JANOAW010000395.1:0-1505 GCA_031411355.1 Hyphomicrobiaceae bacterium
GTTTCGTCGAGGCCAGCTTTGGTGAGCGCGGCGCTGACGGCTTGGTCGATGCGCTCAAGGTCGCGACTGATCCACGATTCGAAATCGGTGCGCGTGATGGTGGTATCGATGGTGATGCCACGGCAGGAAAAATTCAAGCGCGCGCGCGGCGCATCCGACAGCTGCAGCTTGGCGTCGGACACCGCCTTGTACAAGGGATATCCCACGTCGGCATCGATGAACGCGATCAAGGCTTCAAGTTTTTCAGGCTCGAGGCTCGCGCGTGCGAGTTCGCCGAGTTCGGTCAGGGTTTTACGGCTCTTCATGATCGAGAGCTGATTCCAGCGCGCGAAATTGGCGTAGTAGTGCCGCGGCACGTCGAGGATCTTACCCCAGCTCTTGTATTGCGTGCCTTTGCCAAGACGCGGCGAGACGACTGCGTCGATGATGCGATAATCGAAAGTGTCGCCAGCTACTCCTACGCCCGATTGGGCGAGCGGCGTTGCCACCGTTCCCTTGGCGTCGCGCGAAAAATGGACGAGCGAGAAATCCGATGTGCCGCACCGAAATCCGCGACCAGCACGGTTGCGTCCCTGGTCAGGCGCTGGGCATAGAAATAGGCCGCCGCCACGGGTTCGTAGACATGGTGGATTTCGCTGAAGCCGAACGGCGCGAACGCGGCTTCGTAGCGTTCGGCTGCCAGCGCTTCGTCGGGATTGGCACCGGCGAATGCGACGGGTCGGCCAAGGATCAGGCGGCGCGGCAAGCTTTCGGGCGCGGTGCCGGCGTGCTCGCAGAATTTACGAAAGAACGCCGACAACAGATCTTCGAAGGCGTACGTTTGCCCGGCGATGGTGGTGTTGCGGAATGCCCGGCTCGCCGCGAAGGTCTTGAACGACTGAAGAATGCGACAGTCTTCGGGATCGGCGATGAAGCGTTCGATCGCCCACGGTCCCGCATCGGCGCGCGTGGAGAGGCCTGCCTCGTCTTGCTCCTGCCAGAGCGCGAGGACCGATCGGAAGGCCGAGAACGTCTCGTTCCCGTGTCGGAACATCTGTGCTTCGACGCCGTTGCCGCCCGTCGCAGATGGACGGGCGAGCACGGTATTGGTTGTGCCGAAATCTAGTCCGATCGCTGATGTATTGGACGGCATGGCGCATCATCTCGAGTGAATGCGCAGATTCCGCGCGGGGCGCGCGTGATACGCTGTATCCGCGCGCCTGTCACGGCCGACCACTCAGCAACGTCAGAGTGCCCGGTCGATGAGCGAGCACAGCGTTTCGGCGCTCGACTTCTCGACGGCCGGGCCGTCTTCGACGCTCAACACCTTCACGACGCCGTCATCGACAGCCATGGCGTACCGGCGCGATCGCACGCCGAGGCCGCGCGCGGAGAGATCGAATTCGAGGCCGATTTTCTTGGCGAACTCGCCGGACCCGTCAGCCAGCATGGTGAAGGCATTGGTTGCGCCGATGTCCTTCGACCAGGCGTCGAGCACGAAGATGTCGTTCGTCGAGGTGCAGGCG
>JANOAW010000396.1:0-2892 GCA_031411355.1 Hyphomicrobiaceae bacterium
ACAAGCTGGCGACGTCGAGCCCGAAGTCGTCAAGGTGAGCGAAGCGGCCGTCATCGGTCAGGACCGATTGCTCATCCTGGAGCGCATCTCGCGAACGACCAAAATCTATCGTGTCGATTTGAGCCCCCGGAACGCCCTACCGGCGGCACATATCGATGGTCGCACCCGCCCCACGATCGAGCAATTGAGCGGCGCTTCAGGGGTACTGGATGATCTGCCGGTTCTTGCGAAAGCGCTCGTGCTCACGACGGATGAAGCGCCGCAGATGGACCGAGATCTGGAAGGAATGATCCTGCTGTCGCCCAACGAACTGCTGCTCGTCACCGACAATGATTTCAGCGTCGAAAATGCCCGCACACGGTTCTGGCGGGTCCGATTGGCCGCCCCGCTTACGTAATCTCCCACCGGATTAGTTCAACAATTTCTGGATATCGGCAATCGATGCTTTCGTCAGGGTTTTGCCGTGCTCGGAGACCAGACGGTTCTGGACTTCCTTGTGCAGGATGGGGCGGAGTTGGCCCAAGGTCTGCGGGGCGGCAATGAGAACAAGCGCTGCAAAGTCGCCCTGATGAGCGCGGCGATACAGGTCCTTGGCCAACTGTTTCGCGAACGTCGCCTCATCGGTCTCGTGCGGTGCCGACTGTGGTGGTCGCTTCCCGGCCGGCCCGTCACTCTCGAGATGGCTGGGTTTGAGTTCGCCAGCCGCCGTCAGGGTTACGTTGAATTCTTGTCCGGAATTGAGGAAGAAGCGGGCTCCCGTGCCTTCGGCCACCACGACAAGCGCGTTGTGGGGAATCTTATCCGCCATGATCTCACTCCAATTCAAACGTCGGATTAAATACGTGGTGCGACCGCCGCCGTTCGGCAAGGCGACGTTGCAAGGATTATCAGCCTCAATTGCGAAATCTGACCAATTTCGTCGAACTGCTGGGCAGCGCGACCGTCTATCGCCGGAGCTCCTGCAGAGCTGCGATGCGTGATTCGATTGGCGGATGGGTCGAGAATAGAGCCATCAGGCCGGGCTTGTCGCTGATCCCGGCTGCCTGGATGGATTTCGGCAACTCGCCTGGTTCGACGCGGCCCAGACTGGCCAGGGCGCTGATCATGCTGTTGGGCTGGCCCATGTAGTTGGCAGCACCTGCGTCTGCCCGGAATTCGCGATGGCGCGAAAACCACGCGACAATTATCGACGCGAGGACGCCGAACACGATCTGGCACACCATCGAGGTCACGAAGTAGCCGATGCCCTGACCGTTGCCGTCCTTGTTGAGCTGCTTGTCGACGACGTAGCCGACAATGCGCGACAGAAACACCACGAACGTATTCACCACACCCTGGATGAGCGCCATCGTGACCATGTCGCCGTTGGCGACGTGGGCCACTTCGTGGGCGAGGACGGCTTCGACCTCCTCGTGGTTCATGGACTGGAGCAGTCCGGTCGAGACCGCGACCAGCGCGGAGTTCTTGAAGGCACCGGTTGCAAAGGCATTGGGCTCGCCCTCGTAGACGGCGACCTCGGGCATCTTGATGCCGGCGCGCGTAGCCAGCTTGCCTACGGTTTCGAACAACCACCGCTCGTCGTCGTTGGCCGGCAGCGTAATCACATGGGCCCCGGTCTGCCACTTGGCCATCGGCTTCGAGATCAGCAGCGATATGATCGCGCCCGTGAAGCCGATGATTGCAGAGAGTGCGAGCAGGGCACCGAGGTTGAGCCCGTTGGCATCGGCAATCTGGCCCAACCCTAAGATGTTAACGAACACCGCAATGACGATCAGGACTGCAATGTTGGTCGCCAGAAACAGCGCAATTCGCTTCATCGTCGTGTGTCCGATCCCTAGGTTCCGGCATTGCCCGTTTTGCCACCGGCATGGCAGTCACTGTCGATCAATATAGTCGCGATAGACGCAAAATACACCGGGCGACCAGCTCGGCCGCAAGTCAATACCGTAATTGCCAGGCGTTCGGCGAGATCGTCACATGATACCGCCCGGCGGACATCGTCGAGCATCCGATCGAATCCTCACGTCGTACAATGCAGGTTGGGATAGACTGTGTCCTCAACCTCGGGGCAGTGCCCGCACCGGTCCATCCCGATCAGCTATTCCAGGCGCTCCCGATCAGGGTTTCCAACTGATCTCGATCACGCGTTCCGATTGATCCCGATCAGCGGTTCCAGTCGATCCCGATCAGTTTGTGGAGAGTGTGGAGAGGTGTGACGGCGCCCGTTGGGTGATCAGCGAATCGGCATGGCCTCGGCCCCTTTTCAACAGGGAGCCGAGGATGCCCGGAGCGAGATTACCCATGCGCAAGCTACGCGAGCTGCTGCGGCTGCACGCGGCCGGACTGCCGGGCCGGCAGATCGGCGCGAGCGTCGGCATCGGCCAGAGCACGATTGTCGATTATCTGGCGCGCGCTCGGCGCGCCAACATCGCGTGGCCGCTGCCCGACGACATGACCGACGAGGCGCTGGAGGCAAAGCTGTTTCCGCCGCCGGCCCACTTGCCGAAGGACCAGCGGCCGCTGCCGCACTGGCCGACGGTCCATCGCGAGCTGAAGCGGGCCGGCGTGACGTTGCAGCTGCTGTGGGATGAGCATCGCGGCCAGCACGTCAACGGTTACGGCTACAGCCGGTTCTGCGAGCTGTATCGGTCCTGGGAAGGCAAGCTCACGCCGACGATGCGGCAGACGCACATTGCCGGCGAGCGGATGTTCGTCGACTACGCCGGCACCACGATCGATATCTTCGACGCTGAGACCGGCGAGGTGCATGCCTGCCAGCTGTTCGTCGCCGTGCTGGGCGCGTCGAGCTACACCTATGCTGAGGCGACGCGGACGCAAGCGCTCGCCGATTGGATCGGTTCGCATACCCGTGCGTTCAGCTTCTTCGGCGGC
>JANOAW010000397.1:0-5422 GCA_031411355.1 Hyphomicrobiaceae bacterium
CACGCACGAGACCCTTGTCATAGCACATGCCCAGGGATGCGGGCCCAGCGCCCGTATAGGGAATGCCACGCAATTCGAGCAGCGACGGCACGTGCAATTCCTTGAAGGCGTCGTTGTTCCAGCCCTCATCGCACAGGTTGAGGATCAGGTCTGTCTTGAGATCGAGCAGGTCCCGCTCCAGCGTTGCGTGATTGTCGAGGAAGCGGAACTTGTAGGCGGGCAACTCCGACAACGCGTCCGTGAGGCGGCGAATGGTTTCGAGATCCTCCGGATTGAACTGGCCGTTGCGCTTGACCGTATCGGGCAGGCGCGGATCGCCCATCAGAATGGTGACGTCGAGCACGGCTGCCTTGGCTTTCGGCTTGCGTGCGAACGCCGGCGCGTCGGCGGTCAACAGCAGGCGCCGCGCCATCATACCGAGGTCCTGATCGCGATCAGACTGCGCTTCCGCCGTGCCGTGGTGGCGCACATTGCGGAAGCCGGTCTTTTCCAAGAGCTTGGTGATGCCTTCGCGCGTGTACAGACGCTCGGCGTAGAATTGGTCGGCGATGACGCCGGTTTCGTCGTTGACGATCACTTCCCGGCTGACGAGACGTTCCTTGTCGGACGAGATGGAACGCTCGCGGCAGACGAAATGGTGTTCGTCGATCCATTCCCAGGATCGTTTGTCGAAATGCTCGGCCATGTAGGCGCCGTCGGTGATGTCGAGCACGATCTGGCCAGTCGGACGCAGCAGCTTGCCGACCGTCTGCAGCACTTTCTCGTCATCGGACTTGTTGGAGAAATAGCCGAACGAGTTGCCCATGATGGCGACGCAGTCGATCGAGTTCTCGGCCAGTTTCGGATTGCGCGCGTCGCCTTCCTTGAACGCGACCTGCAGGTTCTCGGCCTGCGCTCGCTTCTTGGCGAGCCGGATGAGGTAGCGCGAGCGATCAACACCCGTCACGTTCTTGAAACCACGGCGCGCGAGCTCGATACAGTGGCGGCCTTGGCCACAACAGAGGTCGAGGATGGAACTGTGCGGTGTGACGGCCGCGGCGGAGACGATGAAATCCACTTCGCGGCGCGTATTCTCGGAGTTTTCGACGACATCGCCGTCGGTCTTGACGTAGAGGGCATTGAACAGTTTGCGCCACCATTCCGAGGGCAGATGCTGTTCGAGGTCGGCGACGGGGCCGAGGCAAGAACGCGCGGAGGGACGCTTGAGCCGCTTGGGCTTTGCAGCCGTAGCCATGATGGACGACAGTCCTCCGTGATGTCCGATCGACCGTTCGCAGCGAAGCTCGAGCGGCGGGACGTTTGTGCCGGCTACGGCGGAACCATGTCGCAAAACGCGATCCGCCACGCGGGGTCCGAATGGACTTCGCGGTTGCAGCGGAAAGTAGGACGCCGCTATCTATTGTCAAACGCTATTCGGCGCAGACTGTCATTTTCCCCAACCTGATTGTCCCAGCCCGTATTGTCCCAGCCCGTAGCTCAGGGCAGTGCGAGACGCATGGCGTTGCCCGCCGACCAAGTGCCGGTCAATGCAAACGACTGCTCGGCGGTGTCGGCTGGCACGTTCCCGCGCGACGGCGCGCGCGCCCGCGCCGTGCGAACCAAGACCAGATCCAGGGCCGACGACGCGCGATCGATTTCGCCTGTCAGGCGCGCTGTTCCGCCAGCGGACCGAAGCTGGCCAGACTCAACCGTGATCGACCGTTCGGTCAACTGCAGGCGCAGATCCATGGCCTCCATCGCTTGCGGCGCGTTCGACAACAACGCCGAATCGCGGGTCGGTTTGGCGGCGACGCGTTCGACGATCTTGAAGGCGTCGAACGCGCTGCGGGCACCAGCGCCCGCGATCACGCCGACCTTGCCGATCATAGGTCCCGGCATCAGGTCCGCGCCATCGCCGCGCCCGCGCAGATCGAACGTCACCGTCGCCGGGCCGACGATAAAACCGTGTGGCAAGACCGGTGCGAGCGCGTCCTGCGCCTGAAGCAGTTCGACCCGTCCTCGCACCACGAACGCCGGTCGCCAGCTTTGACCGCCGGCCTCGACATGCAGCCGGCCCTTGTTTCCCGCCCATTCGATGTCGGCGAATTCAGCGGCCAACTGTCCGCGATCGATGGTGATGGTGGCGGCGCCGCGGCCGCGTACCCCGTTGCGCAACAGCACGGTCGCAGCCGACAGGCGCAGATCGGCGTCGACGTCGAGGTAAGCCGGCAGATCGCGTATCGAGGCGGCCATCAAGGGACGGAGAGGAGAGGGGGTGTGGCCAAACGGGCCGGGCGGCGCGGCGGGCTGCGGTGGCGCCCCATCGTCGGCTGCGGTCAGCCGCGCGAGATCGAGCACGGCGAACGCAAGCGTTCCCTCGATGATCGGCCGGCCCGCACGATGCCGGACGCGCAATGCACCGGTTGCCGGTCGCTGACCATCCAAAGTGACGCGGGCGTCCTGCAGATCGAAGATGCCGTCGACCCAGCGGGCGCGTCCGCTCATTGCGACGTTGCGCAGCGCTGCTGCCTGCCGGACCGGTGCGCCGAGCCATCGCATCAACGCTGCCGGACTGGCGAGCCGCGCCTCGATGTCGCCGGCAAGCCCACTGCGGCTCGACAGCTCGCCATCAAAGCGCACATCGCCGAGATTTTCGCCCTTGACCGAGACGGTGACCGGCCGCCGTGCCGCGCCGACACGCGCCTCCCCATCAAGCGGCGCATCTCGTCCGGCCACGATGTCGAATGACAGCGCATCGCCGTGAAAGATGGCAACCCCTCGCGCTGTGGTCGGTCCACGGGCGCTCAAATCCAGGTCGGCGTCGATCGGCCCGACCCGGCCCGTTTCCTGTTCGGAAAACCGGACGGTGGCCCCGCGTACCAGGATGCGATCCATGCCGAGCCCTGCCAGCTGCATCATCAGCGGACTGAGGACGTCCGTCGTCATCAGGTCGGCGCCCCGCCCGGCGTCGAGCCGCAGCACAGCCCCCTCCAGCACCAGTCGTCGATCGGCAGTCCCGTCGGCGCCCGCCTGGACACTGAATTTGCCCCGCTCGAGTTCGAGGAACGGCGTGCGCGACAGCACCACGGGCTGTTCAATGTTGAAGGCCATCCGGGGCGACGCCTGCACGGCCAAGCCGGTCACGGGCCGGTTCCAATCACCACCGCCGGAGGTTGTCATCAATGGCAGCGCGGCCGACACCAGGAGGCAACCGATGGCGATCAACATCGCCAGCGCCGAACGTCGTCGAATTTTTGAATGTGCCGCCAAATACCGCACTCCTGGCCACGTGCTAGCGGGCGACGGCATCGGCCGCAAGACGGCAGATCTGGCCTGCGCTCGAGGACAGCCGATGGCCTCAGAGAATGCCGCGGCGCTCGGCGTTGGCGTTGATGAAACCGGTCACGGTCTTGAACAATACGGGCTCATCGAGAAGAAAGGCATCGTGGCCTTTGTCGGTTTCGACTTCGACGAACGACACGTTGGCTGCGACCGCATTGAGTGCGCGGACGATCTCCTTGCTCTCGTGCGTCGGATACAGCCAGTCGCTGGTGAACGAGACGACGCAGAACCGCGTTCTGGTGCCGACAAAGGCGTTTGCGAGCTTGCCGCCGTAATCGGCCTTGAGGTCGAAGTAGTCGAGCGCTCGCGTAATGTAGAGGTAGCTGTTGGCGTCGAAGCGATCGACGAACGTGGAGCCTTGATGGCGCAAGTAACTTTCGACTTGGAAATCGGCACTGAACGAAAACGTCTTGGTTGGTCGATCCTGCAGATTGCGACCGAATTTGCGTTGCAGGGCCTCTTCTGAGAGATAGGTGATGTGGGCGGCCATGCGCGCCACCGAGAGTCCGTTCTTGGGGAACGTCGCCTCGTCGAGATAGCGCCCGCCGCGCCAAGCCGGATCAGCCATGACGGCTTGGCGTCCGAGTTCGTGAAAGGCGATGTTCTGTGACGAATGCCAGGCTGCAGTCGCAATCGGCAACGCGGAATAGACACGCTCTTTGTGCGCCGCGGCCCATTGCAGCACCTGCATGCCGCCCATCGAGCCGCCGATCACTGAAAACAGCTGATCGATGCCGAGATGTTCGATCAATCGGACCTGCGCCCGCACCATGTCAGCGATCGTGATAACGGGGAAATCCAAGCCATAGGCGCGGTTGGTCGACGGATTGAGCGACGCCGGCCCGGTCGACCCCAGACATCCGCCGATGACGTTGGAACAGATGACGAAGAAGCGGTCGGTGTCGATCGGCTTGCCCGGGCCGATCATATTCTCCCACCAACCCGCCTTGCCGGTGATGGGATTGTCGCTCGACACGTATTGGTCGCCGGTCAAGGCATGGCAGACGAGGATGGCGTTGCTGCGCGCAGCGTTGAGCGTGCCATACGTCTCGTACGCGACGTCAAAGGGGGCTAGATCCTGCCCGCAATCGAGCCGCAGGGGGCGATCGGTCGAGAAATGCGCCACTTTGCTTGACGGCGTCAGCGTCTCGCGCATCTTGGGCGTGGTGGCGGCGACATCCATGTCGGCGAACTCCCGATCGCCGGCCTGCGCATTGAAAAAACCGCCGATGACGCCGAACGCATCCGAAAGATCGGGTGTGCACGGCCTTTTAGCGAGTTGTTTAACGTGGCTGCAAGCCGGCCGGCCAAAGGACCACGTATCGACGACGTAACGACGGCCGGGTCGTCGCGTCAAGTGTGTCGCTCCGACAGTGTGTCGCGCGGCGTCAAACCCGACGATCCGACCGGTTCAGGCAAGGCGATCGCTTGACGATGGCTGAGCCGGGGGCGACAGACGCAGTTTCCAGCTGCACGACAGAGCCGATGACCTCACGATCAGCATTCGCCGACGCTGCCTTGTCGCTGGCTCACCTGAGCGAGATCGACGTGCCGCCGCTCGACCTGCTCGCGGCCGCTCACACGGCGGGCCTGTCGTCGATCGGCATTCGGATCACCCCGGCTGCGCCGGGTGGCCTCGCGTATCCGTTGGCGACAGGCGAGGAGCAGCGGGCGATGCGTCGCCGGATCGACGAGACCGGTGTTGCGGTCATGTACATCGAATTGATCACGCTCGATGCGGCGACACGCGCGGGCGATCATCTGGCGATGTTCGAGGCAGGCGCTGCGATCGGCGCCAGCCGTGTCTGCGTCTGTGGCGACCATGGCGACGTCGCTCTCATGGCGGACAAATTTTCGGTCATTTGCGAAGCGGCGCGCCCGTTCGGCCTGGCCGTCGATCTGGAATTCATGCCGTTTCGCGCGGTCGCCAATCTCGCTTTGGCATTGGACGTCGTGACGACGGCGCGCCAGCCCAATGGCCACATCCTCATCGATGCCCTGCACATGTTCCGCTCGCGCAGTTCGATCGATCTGCTGAGTACAATCGATCGCGCCTATCTCGGCACCGTTCAGCTGTGCGACGCGCCGGCGACGCCACCAC
>JANOAW010000398.1:0-7635 GCA_031411355.1 Hyphomicrobiaceae bacterium
CGGGCGCCCGCCTGCGCGGGGATTGACGTTGAGCGTTGGCGGTCTCGTTGCGACGAGACCTTACATCACACGCCTGCGCCGGCGGGCTGCATACCAAAGCCCCGCCACGCCGATCATCAGCGGCACGAAAGCGATATTGAAGAACTTCAACCAGCCATCGAGACGATCGATATCCTGACTCATGGCCAGTTTCACATCGCGCAGCTTCTTGCGGGTCGACAACAACTCGCCACGGAAGCCTTCGATGGTCGCCTTGTCCTTGTCGGTCATCAGAACGGTCTCCCCGTCGGCGCCCTTTTCGAGCTTGGAGAGTTGCTCGGTGACATCCTTGACCTTGTTGGTGAGCACGAGCTCCTCGGCGCGGAATTTCTGCTCGGCATTGGTGCGGATGGCATCGACGTAGGTGAACGGACGATCGGAAACGCCGCGCCCGCGCAGGGAAATGAGCGCATCCGAGCCCGACAGGTTTTCCAATGCGCCGACGACGAACGCAGAGTTGTGGGCATGCGGAACCGCGATCTGCTGGCCCATCATCTCGCGCACCTGGACCCAGAACTGGTCCTGCAGCAAATCCGTATCGGCAACGACGATGACGTTGACTTTGCCCGTCGATTTGTGGGGCAGCGCTGGAGCTGCATCCTTTTTAGCAGCTTCGGTCGGCTTGGCCGGGTCGCCCGGATTGCTCGGGTCGGGTGCAGCGGCATCAACTTTCGGTGCCTCGGCGAATGCCGACTTGGCATCTCCCGAGATGCGCGCGGCGAGCATCAGCCGCTTCTTTTCCGACTTGAAATCGCGCAGGAGGCCTGGGGCGTCCGGCATCATCGAGACCTTTTCGGCCGCGATCAGCATCGCATCGTCGCTGGTCTGCAGTATGGGTGTGACCGTCGTCGTGGCGCCATCGACCTTGGTCAACACGCCGGCGCTCGCGACATTGATCTTCTCGACACCCGCTGACAGCACGTCGCGTGCATCAAGATTGCGTTTGTCGAGACCGATCCAGGCGACGTACTGCGTCACGCTCGCCCCGCCGCGGCCACCAAATTGCACGCGCCGTGCATGGGTTTTGTCGCCGGCGACCTTGGTCGGGTCGAAGGCCAAGCCCCACGACGACAGGATCTTGTCGAAATCTCCGAATTTGGGGCTGCTCGGCGGCATCATCATGCCGCCCATGTTGCGGCCTTGCGTTTCAGCGACGGGATCGACGAACGCCAGGATCTTGCCGCCACCCAGGGCGTATTGATCGATGGCGTAGAGCGCACTCTGCGACAGGGCTTCGGGCTGCACCAGCATCACCACGTCGACGTCTTTGGGAACCTGCTTGAGATCTTTGTCCAGGGTCTTGATCTCGAACACGTCTTTCATCTGCTCAAGGATCACCTGGGGTGGCAGCGGCCGACCGCGCATGCCCTGCGCCGGGTCCATGCCGCCCTCGAGCGGTATCGTGCTCAACAATCCGACGATGCGTTTCTTCGGGTTGGCCAAAGCGTAGATCAGGCGGGTCACATCGTACTCGATGAAGCGCTCGCGCTCCTGCGTGAACATCGGAATCGATTGTTCGTTGTCGGTCGTGTTCGTGCCGTGCAGGCCGAAGTAGCCCTGATCACCCTCTTGATTGAGCGCGATGCCACGAATGCCCGCCGCGTCCGCGCGATCCTGTGCATCGGAAAACGGTTCGGGGTCGAAGTAGGTGACCCGCAGCTTGCCGCGTGAGAGCGAGCGGTATTGCTCGAGCAGCGTGCGGACGCGTTCAAACGACTTTTGATACTGGGGCGCTGCGTCGCCGAGCTTCTTTGAGAAATAGACCCGCAGATCGATCGGTTCGTCGATGCCGGCGAGCGCACGTCTGGTGCCGTCCGAGATGGTATAGAGGCTGTCCCGGGTGAAGTCGGCGCGCCATCCGCGCAGGCTGTTTGCACTCAGCAGATTGAACGCCAGGAACGAGACGACGGCGAGTGCCAGACCGCTCCATGCGAGTGTGCGCTTGTCGAGCCGTGCCGCGTTGTCTGCGGCCCGATCGATTGTGGTCGAAACGGCGGCGCGGGTTTTGTCGATGACTGGGTGCATGATGTGTCTCGTGGGGTGTCCGACCGCGGCCAGGCACCAGAAGTAGATCCGTCGGCGCGGGGTAAGCGAAGGCTACGCTGCCTTGCGCTGATCGAGCACGATCTTGTTGGCGAACAACGAGACCGCAATCACCGAGCCGTAGAACGCGATCGCGGGCACGCTGACGATCCCCTTCATGAAGTCGTCGAAGTAGGCGAGCACACTCAACGATTGCACGGCCGAGACGAGAACTTGCGGCGCCCACGAGCGCAGCGCGCCGAGGACCAAGTCATAGCCGCTCATAACCAGGAGGAAGCAGATCAGCGCCGAGACGATGAATGCGATCACCTGATTTTTCGTCGATGCCGAAATTGCCGAGCCGATGGCGAGAAAGGCGCCAGCCATCAGAAACGAACCGAGGTAGCTGGTAAAGATGATGCCGTTGTCGGGCGAGCCGAGGATGTTGACGGTGATCCAGATGGGCAGCGTGAGCAGCAGTGCCACGCCGATGAACGCCCAGGCCGCCAGAAATTTGCCGATGATGGCTTCCCAGACCGTGATCGGCAGGGTCATCAGCAACTCGATGGTGCCCGATTTGCGCTCCTCGGCCCACAGGCGCATGGCAATGGCCGGCACGAGCATCAGATACAGCCACGGATGGTAACTGAAGAAGGCGACGAGATCCGCCTGACCGCGCTCGAAGAACTGCCCGACATAAAAGGCGAAGGCGCCAGTCAGGGCGACGAAAACGATCAGAAACACCATGGCGAGTGGCGTCGCGAAATAGCCGGCGAATTCGCGCTTGGCGATGATCGATGCCATGTGAAAGGTCTTACGCATGCAGATCCTCGCGGGTGGCACCGACCGTGTCCGAGGTCGTCAAATGCCTGAACATGTCGTCCAATGTTTTGGCTGCCGGTGCGCGCTGCATCAGGTCGGCAGCTGTCCCGTCGGCGACGATGCGACCCCGGTTGATCACGAGGGCGCGCGTGCACACAGCTTCGACCTCTTCGAGAATATGTGTCGACACGATGATCGCCTTGTCGCGGGCCATCTCCTTGATCAACAGCCGCACCTGATGCTTCTGGTTGGGATCGAGACCGTCGGTCGGCTCATCCATGATCAGCACGTCGGGGTCATGCAAGACCGCCTGGGCGATGCCGACGCGTCGCTTGAAGCCTTTCGACAGCGTGTCGATGTTCTGGTCGAGAACTGCGTTCAAAGCCGTTCGCTCGACCGCTTTGGCGATCCGCTTGCCGGCTTCGGCACCAGAAAAACCACGCACCGCGGCGATGAACGCCAAGAATGTCCGTGGCGTCATGTCGGCATAGGCGGGTGCACCCTCCGGGAGATAGCCGAGCCGGGCTTTGGCTGCGCGGGGTGATGTCTGCACGTCGAAGCCGGCGATGAGTGCACGTCCCTCGTCGGGTTCGAGAAACCCGGTCAGCATCTTCATGGTCGTCGATTTGCCGGCGCCGTTGGGGCCGAGAAACCCGAGCACCTCGCCCTTTACGACGCGCAGACTGATGCCGTCGACGGCTCTGAGCGCACCAAACGATTTGCGCAGGCCGTCGGCTTCGATAAGAGCCGCCATGCTTGAAATGACCTCGACTTCGGACGTGGACGAGCACGCTCAGCGCGCGTATTTCGGCCAGCTCATTGGCAGTTTCAAGACGCGAGTGCCAGGAAAATCGTCGCGTGCGATTATAACGTCCGGTCTACACGCCGCAGTTAAATTTCAATGTTTCGGCGAAAGTCTCACTTGCGTCCCGTTGAAGTCTAGGCACATTGCAGCCTGGACTGGGGCGCATTTACACCTGATGGACCGGATATTGCCCGGTCGTTGAAAGTCTTAGGCCCAGTTCGCCGTAGGAATGAATCACTCTGAGTGTGTTTCGCCGTCGACCTTGCCTGCACAGGGGACCTAAATCGTGACCTCGATCGCTGATCTCGATATCTTTGCGCGTGTCGCCAGAACCGGCAACATGTCTGCCGCTGGCCGCGAAATGGGCTTGTCGCCCGCCGTCGTGTCGAAACGCATCTCCTTACTCGAAGAAGAAGTGGGCGCGCGGTTGTTCCAGCGTACCACGCGCCAGTTGACGCTGACCGAAACGGGTGAAGGCTATTACAAGCGTGTCGTCGACATTCTCAATCTCGTCGAAGAAGCCCAGGATTTCGTTTCGCGTCGCAACACCAAGGCCCGGGGCGTCTTGAAAGTGACAGCGCCGACCACGTTTTCGCGCCTCCATATCGCGCCGTATTTGTCCGATTTCCTGTCGCGCTTCCCCGAGATCGAACTCGATCTGCATCTGACCGACGATTTCGTCGACATCATCAGCCGCGGGTTCGACGTCGCCATCCGCATCGGCGAGTTGCAGGATAGTTCGTTGGTGCAGAAGAAGTTGGCCAACGATACGCGCGTGATCGTGGCTTCGCCGAGATACATCGAGAAGGCCGGTAATGTTCCCCAGACCTTGGCCGACCTCGATTTCCACAACTGTTTGTCGGCCGGCGCGCAAGAGTTTTGGCGCCTGCAAGGTCCCGATGGCCAGCATCAGATCCGCGTCAAGGGAAACATCCGCTCGAACTCGGCCGAACTCGTGCGTGACGCATTGCTGGCTGGGCTCGGCATGGGCCTGCGCTCGATCTGGGATATCGGGGCCGAGCTGAAGAGCGGCGAGTTGAAAGTCGTCCTGCCGCAGTATCGTGGTGCCGATTCTGTGGCCATCTACGCGGTCTATCCGTGCCGCGATTTCATGCCGACCAAGGTCAACGCGATGATCGATTATCTGTCGGCCCTCTATGGCGCCGACGGCTATTGGGAGCGTGGTCTCGACAGCGCCACCATCGCAACCCTCGATGTCGCGGCCAAGGCGAACGGCAGGAGCCGCATCATGGCGCGGGATGCGCGGCAACCGGCGGCCTGAGGGCAAAGCAATCCCGGAAGCCTTGCAGCACTTGGTCGCGTCCGCCTCGGTCGGGCCGAGTGGTAGGTGTGTTGCCGTCGATTTCAAAAGCTCGGAGACTGCCGACATGCGCCTCGCCGTGACACTCGTCGCAGCCGTCGTCGCATCGACGTCCTCGGCGCTGGCTCAACCCGCAGGGGATGCTGCAGCCGGCGCCGATGTGTTCAAAAAATGTCGTGCGTGCCATCAGGTCGGCCCCAACGCAAAAAACGCCGTCGGTCCGGTCCTGAACGGCCTGTTCGGGCGCAAATCCGGTACCATCGACGGTTTTGCCTATTCCGACGCCAATAAGGACGCCGGCGCCAAGGGGCTGGTGTGGACCGAAGCGACATTCGCCAAATACATCGAAGATCCCCGTGCGTTCATGCCCGGCAACAAAATGGCCTTCGTCGGCGTCAAGGACGATCAGGACCGCGCGGATCTGATCGCGTTCTTGAAAACTCAACAGTGATGTCGGTGCATCACGGCGTCGGCAGGCTGGTGACATGACGGACGCAGTCGACGCGACACGGAAAGACGTCACCTCACTGTCCGTGACGGCATCGGCCGATGGCACGGACGTCGGATCGATGCCCGTTTTCGCGACCGAGCGAAAAATACTCGGGCTCGCCGCCAGCCGCTGGCCGACGATCATTGCGCCCGTCCTGCTCGGGTTCACAGCCCTGGCTGGGTGGGAATACCTCGTCTACGCCAAAGGCATCATCCCGCAGGTTCTGCCGGGACCGATCGCGATCGGTGCGACGTTGTTCAACGAGTGGGGATCACTGTCGACCAGTTTGTGGGTCACACTGTCGGTCGCCATCTCGGCATTGACGCTCGCGATCGTGCTCGGCGTCGCCCTCGCGGTCTTGTTTTCCCAGTCGAAATGGCTTGAAATGGCGTTGTTTCCATACGCCATCGTGCTTCAAGTCACGCCTGTGGTCGCAATTGCGCCGCTGATCATCATCTGGACCAACAACAATATCGCGCTCTCGCTGCTCATCTGCGCGTGGCTGGTGGCTTTCTTTCCGATCCTGTCAAATACCATCCTCGGCCTCAATTCCGTCGATCACAATCTGATCAACCTGTTCCAGATGTATGGCGCCTCGCGGTGGCAGACGTTGCGCTATCTGCGCCTGCCGGCAGCGTTGCCGTATTTCCTCGGTGGCTTGAAAATCTCGGGTGGGTTGGCGCTGATCGGCGCCGTCGTCGCTGAGTTCGTCGCGGGGACCGGGGGCGCCTCGTCTGGTCTGGCATTCCGCATTCTGGATGCGGGATATCAATTGAAGATACCGCGCATGTTCGCGGCCCTGTTCCTGATCTCACTTTCCGGCGTCGCCATCTTTCTCGTCATCACCTGGGTCTCGCATCTCCTGTTGCGCCGGTGGCACGAGAGCGCTGTGACACGCGAGAACTGAGACCTCACCTTCGAACGCGTGAAGCCATTGCGTCAGCGGAACATCACCGTCGCGATGGCCATGGCCGCGAGACCTTCACGCCGGCCAGTGAAGCCCATCGTCTCCGTGGTCGTGGCTTTGACACTGATGCGGCCCACGTCGAGACCGAGCAACTCTGCCATCCGTTGCCGCATCTGATCGCGATGCCGGGAGACTTTGGGTGCCTCGCACAGGATCGTCAGGTCGACATTGCAAACCGTCCCGCCGGCCGCCGTGACGCGGCGGAGGGCATCGAGCAGAAATTGGCTCGAGGCCGCATTCTTCCAGCGCGGATCGTCGTTGCGAAAGTGCACGCCGATGTCGCCGTCCGCGATCACCCCGAGCAGAGCATCCGTCAACGCGTGCAACCCGACGTCACCATCCGAATGGGCGTCGACGCCGTGGTCGTGCGGGATTTGCACGCCGCACAGCCAGACGTGATCGCCGGTCGTGAATTTGTGCACGTCGAATCCTTGTCCCGTCCGGATGTCGGGCAATTCGCGGGCATCCCTCTTCAGTCGCTGCTCGGCCATGGCGATGTCCTGCCGTGTCGTAATCTTGACGTTGCCACCGCCGCTTTCGACGACCGCCACCGGCATGCCCGCCCACTCGGCCATGCCGGCATCGTCGGTGAAATCACGGGCGCCGTCGCGGGCGGCTTTGGCATGCACCGCCGTGATGGCGTCGTAACGAAACGCCTGCGGGGTTTCGGCCCGCCAGAGTCCGGCTCGCGGGATAGTTTGGTCGATCAGCCGGGTCGACGTGCAGCGCTTCAAGGTATCTGCCAGTTCCGTCGCGAGGATCGCGGCCGTGTTGGTCGCCATGGCATCGATGAGCGCTGAAATCATCTCGTGCGTGACGAACGGCCGGGCCGCATCGTGGATGAAAACCAGATCCGGTGGATCGGTCGCGAGACTGTCGAGGCCCCGCTGCACCGACATCTGACGATCCGACCCGCCGATGGCCGCATCAAGAAGTTTCGGGTGACCGTTGACCGTGTATCCGTCGATCATCGACAACGCCTGTGCATAGCGGTCCAGGTCGTCGGCGTGAACAACAACCTTGACGGCATCGATGCCATCGTGAGCGAGGAAAGGTCGAAGCGTGTGCGCCAACATGGCGACGCCGCTCAGTGCCACGTACTGCTTTGGCTCCGCGCGGTCGTCCGAGATCGTGAAGCGCGGCTGCTCGATCGGCTGGCCGCTTTCCGG
>JANOAW010000399.1:0-6830 GCA_031411355.1 Hyphomicrobiaceae bacterium
GACCACGCCGGTCAGTCCCTGTTCGATCAAGAGTTCGGTCGGCTCGACGAACGATTTGAAGCCGAGCAGGCGCAGTTTCGAGATGTGCATGTCGCCTCCCGAGGTACGGTGACGTCGAGGATGTCGAGGCCGTCATAGCGGAAAATACACCGACTGCATCGTCAGCATGGATTCCGTCATAGATCCGGTCGGCTGCGGGTGTCGTCGCGCTCGGCAAGCAGAGCGGCCTTGATCTACGGGCGATCGATGTTCAGAAGGGGACCCACGACACGAGGCGCCGATGACCATTCGACCTTACGACCTGCTGTTCCGCAATGCCACCGTCGTCAATCACGACGGGGCGGGCGTGCGCGATATCGCAGTCAGGGCCGGTCGCATCGCTGCAATCGGACAGCTCAGCGGCGCCACAGCGTCCGAGACCGTCGAGTGCAAGGGGCTGCACACTTTGCCCGGGGTCATGGACACGCAGGTACACTTTCGCGAACCAGGCCTCGAGCATAAAGAGGATCTGGAATCCGGCAGCCGCGCCGCCGTCGTGGGCGGGGTGACGAGCGTGTTCGAAATGCCGAACACGAAGCCGTTGACCACCACGGCCGCGACCCTCGCCGACAAGGTGGCGCGCGCGCAACATCGCATGTTCTGTGATTTCGCTTTTTACGTCGGCGGCACGCGTGAGACCGTCGATGACATTCCGGCTTTGGAACAGCTCGACGGCGCCGTCGGCATCAAGGTGTTCATGGGGGCGTCGACCGGTGATCTGCTGGTCGAAGACGCTGCTTCGCTCGAACGGATCGTCGCCAAGATCTCGCGCCGCGCGGCGTTCCATGCCGAGGACGAGGCGCGCTTGCGATCGCGGGCGAATTTGCGTCGCCAAGGCGACCCGGCATCGCATCCGATCTGGCGCGATGAAATTGCAGCCTTGCAGGCGACGCAGACCTTGATCGGCCTTGCGGAAAAGCACCGCAAGCGCGTGCATGTGCTGCATCTGTCGACGGCGGAAGAGGCCGACTGGCTCCGCGATCACAAGTCTTACGCTTCGATCGAAGTGACGCCGCATCACCTGACGCTGGTCGCCCCCGACTGCTATGAGCGCCTCGGCACCTACGCCCAGATGAACCCGCCGGTGCGCGACGATCGGCACCGGCAAGCTTTGTGGGCGGCCGTTGCCGACGGCACGATCGACATCCTCGGCTCCGACCATGCCCCGCATACGCGCGCGGAAAAGGATCATCCTTACCCCGAGAGCCATTCGGGCATGACCGGTGTGCAGACGCTGGTGCCGATCATGCTCGACCACGTCAATGCCGGTCGTTTGTCGCTCGCCCGTTTTGTCGACATGACGAGCGCCGGCCCGCAGCGTCTGTTCAACATCGCGAGCAAGGGCCGCATCGCGGTCGGCTTCGATGCCGACCTGACGGTGGTCGATCTCGCGCGTACCGAGACCATCACGCACTCATGGATCCAATCGCGTGCCGGGTGGACCCCCTACGACGGCGTCACGGTGAAGGGCTGGCCGGTCGGCACCGTGGTGCGTGGCCGACGCGTCGTTTGGGACGGGGCCATCATCGGCACCGCGCACGGTGAGCCGGTGCGATTTTACGGTTGAGCGCAGCTGCGCCGGCGGACCATGCTGACGCGCGTCTGGACATGCAGCGCCAACCATTTGGTCGTAAAGGGCGATCCGATGTTTGTCTCGCGGCTTTGCTTGAAGGGCGCCGGCCTTTCTGCGATAAGGGGCAGGAACTCGACCACGGGTCGCGCCCCGTGTCGGCGTGCGTAAAAACTGGAGTAGAGTCACATGGGTAGCCTAAGCGTCTGGCACTGGTTGATCTTTCTCGCCATCGCCCTGCTGGCATTCGGCGGCAAAGGGAAAATCTCGTCGATCATGGGTGACGTCGCCGACGGCATCAAGAGCTTCAAGAAGGGCATGGCCGACGATGCGCCGAAGCCTGTCGAGCCGGCGAAATCGATCGACCTGCAAGCGGCCAAACCTGTCGACACGACCGTCAGCCATACCAAGACCGGTTGACCCGTTGCGGCCTTTTAAGCCTGCGCGCGACGGCCACGCGCATTTTCGCACGCGGTAGCCTATAGGCTTTCGCATCGAAGCCGTTGCCGCGTTTGGCAACGGCAAAACGTCAGCCGTGATCCGGCGCAACCCCCGAAGGACGATGTTCGACCTCTCGTCATCGAAACTTCTGATCCTCGGCCTCGTGGCTCTCATTGTCGTGGGCCCGAAGGATCTGCCAATTCTGCTGCGCACGCTCGGCAAGTACATGGCCATGATCCGGCGCCAGGCAGCCGAGTTCCGGACCCAGTTTGACGACGCCATGCGCGAAAGCGAACTCGACACGATCAAGAAGGATATCGAAAACGTCGGCAGCGACATGCAGAAGACGATGCGGGACGCCGAGATGAGCGTCGAGAAGGAAGTCGCCGCGGCGAATGCGGAAATGGAAGCTTCGATGAAGCCCGTCGATCCCGTCCCGCCCGAGCTCGCGGTCGATCATTTGAACGGTCTCGATCACGCGCCGTCGCCGATCATTGCGCCTGCGCCAGCCATATCACCCAGTCCCGAGCCGATCAAAATCGCCCCGTGACCGGTGCTGACGACAACGACGCCGACGTCTTGGGATAGGCCTGGACAAAGACGCGCACGGGCTGCACCGAACACCCCGGTCGGGGGAACCGAACAGACGAGGACAACGTGGCGACGACAGACGTTTCGGATGACAAGCGTCCCGGCCAAGAGGACATCGACGCGTCCAAGGCGCCGCTGATGGATCATCTCATCGAGTTGCGGCAGCGGCTGATCTATTCGATGGGTGCGTTTTTCGCCTTCTTTGTCATCTGCTACATCTTTGCTCGCCCGCTCTACGACATTCTGGCTTGGCCGCTGCACGTCGCTGCGCCCGGCACCAAGATGATCGCCACCCATTTGCTCGAAGAATTGTTCACCAACATCAAGTTGGCCATGTTCGGGTCGGCGTTCCTGTCGTTCCCGTTCGCGGCGTACCAATTGTTCAAATTCGTCGCGCCCGGCTTGTACAAGAACGAGAAGGACGCCTTTCGGCCGTATCTCTTGTGGACCTGGCTGCTGTTCATTGCGGGCGCGCTGGTCGTGTACTTCCTGGTCATGCCTTTGTTGATCAGATTTTCGATCGGCAGCGTCGATCCGTCGAAGCTGACGGGTGATCGGCCGCCATTTGAATTGATGCCGAAGATCGCCGAGTATCTGTCCCTGATCATGACCCTGATCATGGGCTTCGGTATCATTTTTCAACTACCCGTCGTGCTGGCCTTGCTTGCGCAAGCCGGCATCGTCACGGCGCAGGCGCTCAAGGATTTTTCACGATATGCCATCGTCGGCATCGCCGCGGCTTCGGCCGTGTTGTCGCCGCCCGACCCGTTCTCGATGCTCGCCATGATGGCCCCGACAGTCGGTCTGTATTATGTCGCCATCTGGGTCGTCGAGCGTATCGAAAAAGCGCGTAAGGACTGAGCGCGACGTCGCCCGAGGTGGCCAGCGTCCATCGCGCAGCTGCCCTGCACGCCTCTATTCCGCGGCTTGGCGTCCGGCCGCATCGTCCTTGGTGTCGGCAAGGAAACCGCCACTCTGCCGGCTCCAAAGGTCGGCATAAATGCCGCCTTTGGCGAGCAATTCCTGATGCCGGCCTTCTTCGACGATTTTGCCCTGATCCATGATGATCAGTCGATCCATGGCGGCAATTGTCGAGAGGCGATGGGCGATGGCGATGACCGTCTTACCCTGCATCAGATTGTAAAGCTGCTCCTGGATAGCCGCCTCCACTTCGCTATCGAGGGCGCTGGTGGCTTCGTCGAGGATCAGGATCGGGGCGTTTTTTAGCAATACACGCGCAATGGCGATGCGCTGACGTTGCCCGCCTGACAGCTTCACGCCGCGCTCGCCGACGTGTGCCAGATAGTCTTTGCGCCCTTTGCCATCTTCAAGCGATGTGATGAACCGGTGCGCCTGGGCGCGTTCGGAGGCCTCCCGCAGATCCGTCTCGCTCGCCGTGGGACGGCCATAGAGAATGTTGTCGCGCACCGAACGGTGCATCAGGGATGTGTCCTGGGTGACCATGCCGATGTTGGCGCGGAGCGAATCTTGCGTCACCTTGGCGATGTCCTGGCCATCGATCAATATGCGCCCGCCCTCGAGGTCGTAGAAGCGCAATAACAGATTGACCAAGGTCGATTTACCCGCGCCGGAGCGACCGACGAGCCCGACCTTTTCGCCGGATCGGATGGTGAAGCTCAAGTTGTCGATGATCCGGTTCGGATCAGCGCCGTCGATGCCCTTGGCACGGCCGTAGTTGAATTTGACACGCTCGTAGACAATCTCGCCCTTGGGCACGACGAGAGCGCCGGCTGCCGGCGCGTCGGTGATGACATTGGCCTTGGCGATGGTTTCCATGCCTTCTTTTGCGGTACCGATGTTCTCGAAGATTTCCGCAACCACCCAGAAGATCCAGCCGGAAATGTTGATCAAGCGCAGGGTCATGCCGGTGACGACGGCGATGGCGCCGACCGTGACGTTGCCGCTGGCCCAGAGCCAGATCGCGAGCCATCCCGTCGAGACGATCAACAGGCCGTTGAGCGTCCAGATGATCAACTCCATCGTGGTCAGGTTGCGATTGGAGGCGTTCCAGCGTTCGAGGGCGTCGGTAAAGGCGTCGGTCGCGTATTTGTCTTCACGGTCGGTGTGGGAGAAGAGTTTTACCGTCGAGATATTGGTATAGCTGTCGACCACGCGACCCGTAACCAGCGAGCGGCCCTCTGCCGATGCCGCCGACAGTTTCTGTACCTTGGGCACGAAGTAGATCAGGCACGCTGCATAGCCAGCGGTCCACAGGAGCACCGGCACGGTCAAGCGCAGGTCGGCTGCACCAAACAGCAGCAGTGCGCCACCGAGGTGGAACAGCGCGTAGGAGACGCTTTCGACGATGGCGATCGCCGACATGCGCAAGGCGCCACCGGTCTGCATCACGTGATTGGCGATGCGGCCGGCAAAATCGTTCTGAAAAAAGCTCAAGGATTGGCGCAGCACATAGCGGTGCATCTGCCAGCGCAGCCGCGTGGTCAAAGCGGGCGCGATCATCTGGTTCTTGATCAGATCGTGCGCGGTCGACAGCAATGGACGCAGCACGAGTGCTGTCACACCCATCCCGATGAGTTTCCATTTGTGTTCGGCAAAAAAGTCGTCGGGCGTCTGAGCCGCCTTCATCCAGTCGACCAGGCTACCGACCCACGCCATCAACGCGACTTCGATCACCGAACCGGCGAAGCCGACGCAGAGCAGCACGACCAGGATCGGCCAGACCGGCTGCAGGTAATGCCAGTAGAAGGCCCACAAGGTATGCGGGGGTCGCGACGGCGGGGTATCCGGAAACGCGGGGATGCGCGTTTCGAACCACGTGTAGATTTTGGAGAGCATGGGTCGTGAAATAGACGAGCCGTGTTGTCGGCGCAAGACAATGACACGCAATAGCCGACCCGCCCATGTGCCCATGTCGCGTTATCCAGCGCACCCTTGCTTCCGCCCGAATTTTCACATCTCCTGAGCCCTCACGTGCGAAGAGCGGGTTCCGGCCACGGATGCGAGGCGGCGTGTGATTGGTGATGCGGCGAGGGAAAGATGAAAGAACAATCCGCGCTCACGCAGCTTGTCGAGGGCAAGCTGCCGGAGATGGTGCGCTGGTATCATCCGGCCTTGCTATTTCGTGTGGGCGTGCGCACGATCGTGTCGTCGGTGTTCGGCCAATATGCCGACCAGCGTCTGATCCAGGCCGCGACCGATCCGGGCAGCGTCAAGGAGATCCTGGTCCGCTACGACTATTCCGATCCCAATGCCACAGCGGCGCATCAAAAGATCAAGGTCGACGCCGACGGCGCCTATTGGATCGACTACATCTCCGACACCGGCGACGGTTTCGAATCCACCTATGCGATGGCGTATCTGACCGCACTCGATAGTTTGCGCGTCAACGATGTCGACGGCAAAACGCGGCTGAAGCTCAGCCACGGCGACATCCTGATCATGGGCGGGGATCAATGCTACCCCCAGGGCTCGCGCGAAGACTATATGCAGAAACTCGTGACGCCGTTTCAATGGGCGCTCGACGTGCCCCAGGCCACGCGTAAACTGTTCGCCATTCCGGGCAATCACGACTGGTATGATGGGCTGGCTGCTTTCGACAGCCTGTTCTGCGCGTCGCGCGGCGACCGCTTGTCGCCCAATTCCGGCGGCACGCAGATTGGTGGTTGGCAGTGCCAGCAACACCGCAGCTACTGGGCGTTGAAGCTGCCGCACGACTGGTGGATCTGGGGCACCGATATCCAATTCTCGAAGTATCTCGACACGGCGCAGATCGCTTATTTCGAGGCCAAAGCTGCGCAGATGAAGGAAGGCGACAAGTTAGTTCTTTGCATCGCTGAACCATCCTGGCTGCTCAACGATTTCGGCCAGCCGGATGAAGAGGAGAACTTTTTCAAGATCACGGCGATCGCGCGTCAGGCCGGCGCCAAGATCTGCGCCGTGGTTGCCGGTGATTGGCACCTTTATGCCCGCTACTACAGTCCACAACTCGACGTACATTTCATCACGGCCGGCGGCGGCGGTTCGTTTCTGCATCCAACGCACGTGTTGCGTAACGACATCACGGTCGAATGGCCGCAAATGAATTCGCCGACGACGATGCCGTCCGGCACGCAGGGCCCCGTCGCACCCGGATGGCACAAGGAGCAAGTCGATATCCGGTTGAGCAAACCTGCGGCCAAGACCGGCGGGGTGATCGCCGACGCCACGG
>JANOAW010000400.1:0-2674 GCA_031411355.1 Hyphomicrobiaceae bacterium
CATCAATGCACCCGCCGCGGATCGAGCGCATCGCGCAGGCCGTCGCCGATGAAGTTGATGGACAACACGGTGAGAAAAATCGCCAGGCCAGCGAACAATGGATAATGCGGAGCGATGTCCAGCCACTCCTTGCCGTCGGCGAGCAGGCGCCCCCACGTCGGAATGTCCGGCGGAAAGCCCATGCCGAGGAACGACAGCGTCGATTCGAAGATGATCGCAGCCGCAACCTCGATGGACCCAGCGACGATCACCGGCCCAAGCGCGTTCGGCAGGATGTGACGAAACACTTGCCGGCTGCGCGACGCACCGAGTGCACGCGCCGCCTCGACGAATTCTTTCTCCCGCAACGACAGAAATTGAGCCCGCACGAGCCGCGCCACCGGCATCCAGCGCAACCCGCCGATGACAAGAACGATCATGACGAAGATGCCGAGTTCGAGCCCGAACACGGCCTTCAACTTGTCTCGGAAGAGATAGGTCACCAACAGCAACAGCGGCAGTGTCGGCAGCGACAAAAACAAGTCCGTCAGCCACATCAATCCGGTGCCGACCCAACCGCGCGACATGCCAGCAGCCGCGCCGACGATGATGCCGACGAAGATCGACACCAACATGGCAGCCAAACCGACCGCAAGTGAGATGCGCCCGCCGTAAAGCATGCGCGCCAGCAGATCCTGCCCGAGGTCGTCCGTGCCGAGCGGATGGCCGAGCGACGGCTTCTCGCGCAAGGCGCCGAAATCAATCTCGTTGATTGGCACACGCCAGATCCAGGGCCCGAACACGACCGCGAACACGATTCCCCCGAGCAGGAACAGGCTCATATAGGCGAGCCGATGCTTACGGAATCGCCGCCACGCCTCCTGTCGTGGCGTGACGATCTTCGGTTTGACCGTGGCCGCCGCCTCAGCCGAACTTGATGCGTGGATCGAGCCAGCCATAGAGGACATCTGCGATGAGGTTGAAGACGACGACGAGACAGGCGAACACGAAAGTCACAGCCATCACGACGGGTGTGTCGTTGGCGAGGATGGCCGAGATCAGCAGGGAGCCAATGCCCGGAATACGAAAGATCTGCTCGGTCACGATACCGCCCCCGAACAAAGCCGGCATCTGCAACGCCACCAGCGTCACCACGGGTATCATACCGTTACGGACCACGTGGCGGCGGATCACGGCACTCTCACCGAGGCCTTTGGCACGCGCCGTCGTTACATAGTCGAGCCGGATCACGTCCAGCACGGCCGAGCGCACATAGCGCGTCATGGCCGCCCCCTGTGCGAGGCCGAGCACCATCACCGGCATGATCGTCTGTTTGAAGTTGCCCCAATACCAACGCCAGCCCGTTTCCGCGAGATCCGAGCGGAACACGAACGGCAACCAGTCGAGCCAGATCGAGAAAACCAGGATCAGCACCAGGCCAGTGAAGAACGTCGGCAGCGAAAATCCAATGAAAGCGAGAGAGTTGGCGATCTGGTCGAACATCGAATACGGACGACGCGCGGCGTACACGCCGACCGGCAGCGCGACGGCGATGGCGAGCAATTGGGCAGCGCCGATAACCCCCAACGTGACGGGCAAGCGTTGCAGGATCAGCGTGTCGACGTCGATGCGCGACGCGAATGAGAACCCCCAATCGCCTCTGAGCATGGCAATCAGCCACCGCCAATATCGTGTGAAAATCGGATCATCGAGACCGAATTTTTCGCGCAGCGCCATGCGCACTTCGGCCGGCACGTTGGGATTGGTCGCGAGTTCACCGAACGGATCGCCCGGTGCCAGCGCCAGCACCGTGAACAGGATCACGCTGATGCCGAGCAGACTTGGAATGGCGATCAACAGTCGCCTGAGCAGATATTGGCCCATCATCTCCCCGCGCCACGCCTACTCGTTTGCCCACAGCGACGCACGCCGCCGTGGTGTAGTTGTTCTCGTCTCGGTCGCTGGACGCGTCAAGCGCGACCAATGCCTCTTACGGCTCGCGATACCAGGCATTGAGTTCCGCGAGATTGCTGTCCCAACCGCTGATACTCGCTTTGAGTTTCGACGCAACCGCGTGCGCACCCGGCCGATACACGATCGGCACGACCACCACGTCGCCGACCAGGACCTCGTTACATGTGATCAGCGCCGCCGCCCGTTTGACCGGATCGAGCTCAGCCTCAACCGAGCGATGCAAGGTATCATAGTCGGGATTGGCGTAACGGTTGATATTTCGCCCCTGCCACTTGTTGGCCTTGGTCGGAAACTCGTCCGACTTGAAGGCTTTGAGAAACAACTCCGAATCGGGCGCGCTCATGCTGATGGCGTACATCTGAATATCGGCGTTGAATTTCGCCAACGTGTCGGGATTGGCGACGTCGGTCGAAAAGTAGACCGATGCGACGACCGCTTTGATTTCAATATCGATGCCAGCCTTTGAGCAGGCTTGTTTCACGATCGCCTGTGTCTTCTGGCGCAGACCGTTGATCGACGACTGGAAGACCCACTTCAACTTCGTGCCACCCTTGGCGCGAATGCCATCGGCGCCACGCACCCACCCCGCGGCGTCTAGCAGGGCGTTGGCTTTCTCAACGTTGAATTCGTACGTCGTGCGAGTCGACCGGAAGCGATCCGGCTTGTTGACGTAGTTCGCCGTCGCGCGGCCGGTGCGCCCGAAGATGAATTTCTCGATCGC
>JANOAW010000401.1:0-1724 GCA_031411355.1 Hyphomicrobiaceae bacterium
ATCGCGCCGATCATCAGCGCCATCACGGGATTGGCTGG
The DNA here is from genome assembly GCA_031411355.1 of Hyphomicrobiaceae bacterium. GTDB lineage: Bacteria > Pseudomonadota > Alphaproteobacteria > Rhizobiales > Hyphomicrobiaceae > JABFRJ01. The sequence continues at coordinate 39 of JANOAW010000401.1, forward strand.
AAGACCGAGCGTCAACATCGGCACGAATGACATCTGCGCACCGGCGTTGTTCGCCGCTTCAGGCGAAGCGATGCCCTCAATGATGCCAGTGCCCAATTGGTCACCGTACTTCGAAGCCTTCTTTTCGACCGCATAGGCGGCGAACGAGGCCATGGCACCTCCAGCACCGGGAAGTACGCCAAGCAAGGCGCCGATGGTCGTGCCGCGGAGAGTAGGCGCGATCATGCGCCCCCAATCCTCGCGTGTCGGCATCAAGCCATTGATCGGCACGACCTCGGCGGTCTCCTCGCCCTCCTCTTCCAAGTTCGCGATGATTTCGCTGAGCCCGAAAATGCCCATGGCGACGACGACGAAATTCAAGCCGTCCGCAAGGTCAGGAAAACCGAACGCGTAGCGTTGCGTGCCGGACGTGACGTCGGTGCCGACCGTGCCCAGGAACAGCCCGAGAATGATCATCGCGAGTGCGTGGAACACCGAGCCGTTGGCGAGCACGACGGCGGCGATCAGCCCAAGCACCATCAGTGAGAAGTATTCGGCCGGGCCGAACTTGCCGGCGATGTCGGCAATCGGCGGCGCGAACAGCGCAATCAGGACCGTACAGACCGTCCCGGCGAAGAACGACGAGATCGCGGCTGCGGCAAGTGCTCGACCGGCCGCCCCCTGTCGCGCCATCTTGTAGCCGTCGAGAGCGGTAACGACCGAGGTCACCTCGCCCGGCAGGTTGACCAGGATGGCCGTGGTCGAGCCGCCATACTGGGCACCATAGAAGATCCCGGCCATCATGATCAGCGCGGACACCGGCTCCAGCACAAAGGTCGCCGGCAGCAGCATGGCGATGGTGGCTGTCGGTCCGAGGCCCGGCAGCACGCCGATGGCAGTACCGAGGAAGCAACCGACCAGACACCACCAAAGATTGATTGGCGTGACGGCAACGGAAAGACCGAGCCAGAGATTGGCGAGCATGTCCATGGTGTTGCCCTCAGCGTTTGAACGGCATGAATGCCGTAAGCGGTTCGAGCCAGGGCCCGATCAAAGGCATCTGAATGCCGAGCCCGATCACGAAGACCAGCGAGCAGACGCCGATCAACGCAGCCACTCCAAGCAGAGCCTTCAGCTCAAACTTGAATTGGCGGCTGGCGGCGGCGCAGAGTGGGACGAAAACGGCCATGGCCATGATGAAACCGGCCGGCTCAAGCAACAGGGCAAACAGCGTGCAGGCCAAGAGGACGAGCAGCAGCGGCCGCCAGCGCACTGCAGTCAACGCAGGACTTGTGATGGTAAAGCTGCGGACGACACCAATGACGCCGAAGCCGATCAGCAAGGTCGCTAGCACCTTCGGAAAGTAACCCGAGCCCATGCGGCCGGCAGTTCCCATCGGATAACCCGATCCGAACCAGAGCCCCGCCGCGCCGATGCTCGCGTAAATCAACGCGGCCCAAAGATCGCGCGTACTCGACACACGCAGCATTCCACCCTCCTGCAAAAGGTGTGCGTTTCCGTCGTCGACGTGAACCGTCGATCTACTTTGGATTGATCGAGCGAGGCCAGTTCCCTGCGCGTCGATGCAACTCCGTAAACGATCAATTGACGACTGTCAACAGTTGTCGATAATATTGTCGACGGTTGACGCCGTGCTCAAGCGCTGGCGTCAAATTTCGATCGAACAAGGTGCGAACATGATCGGCC
>JANOAW010000402.1:0-2357 GCA_031411355.1 Hyphomicrobiaceae bacterium
GTCGCCATCGAGCGCGCCCGACCACGTGGCAAGACCGGCTTTGACGACTTTCTGCGTGAGGTCGTCGAGTTCGCGTTTGGCCGAGGCGAAATCCTTTTCGACTTCGCTCTTGGCTTCGACCAGGGTGCGGCCACGAATGCGCGCGTTGAGGTAGTTGCTGGCCTCGATAAGCGCAGACGGCGGCAAACCCGGCGGCAAGGCGATGACCCGGTTTTCCACGCTCTTGTCGTCACTGACCAGGATCGCGAGCGCCTTGCCCGGTTCGAGCGCGACGAATTCAAGATGTTTCAGCCGCGTCACCCGCTTTTCCGACAACACGACGCCGGCACAGCGCGACAAGCCCGATACCAATTCAGTGGCGTCCGCCAGGACCTGGTCGACGGTCGTCTCTTGTTTGACCCGCAACTGCGCCTCGAGCTTGCGCCGTTCCTCGTCCCCGAGTGAGCCGACTTCCAGCAAGCCGTCGACGAACAGCCGCAGCCCCGTTTCGGTCGGCATGCGACCGGCCGACGTGTGCGGGGCATAAATGAGGCCGAGATGTTCGAGATCCGACATGACGTTGCGGACGGACGCCGGCGACAGGGCCATTGGTAATCCGCGCGACAAGCTGCGCGAGCCGACGGGCTCGCCGTTGGTCAGATAACTGTCGACGATCTGGCGAAAGATCGTGCGGGTCCTGTCGTCGAGTTTGGCGAGCTCGCTCAAGGCGCGGGTCGTGTCACGATTCATGGTCATGCGTGATGTCGCTCGATGGCAGTCGCTCAGCGTTGGAGGCTTTGGCGGCACGGTTCACGCGATTGCCCGGCCCGCCGCGACCCACCCGTCTTGACGTGCAAGCCGGTTTTGCACATAGATTGCCACATGACGACGAAGTTCACCACACCGCGACGTGGCCGTACGTGCTCGACAGCGCGGACGCGATGAAGCTTGCCATCAAGCTCGATCCCGTGAACCGCGCCTCGCCCGCGCGGTTTTTTATTGCCCGAAATTCAAGTCTACGCTGACCTCTGCAGGCAGAGCAGTCAAAGCTCCGGAGCTGATCCTATGTCGACCCCGCTCGAATCGACCGCCAACAAGCCATCGGTGTTCATCGATGGCGAAGCCGGTACCACCGGCCTTGAAATTCGCGAGCGGCTGGCCAAGATTGATAGCGTCACCGTCAAAAGCATCGATCCCGGCAAACGCAAGGACCCCGCGGCACGGCAGGCCTTGATGCGCGAGGTCGACCTCGTCATTCTGTGCCTTCCGGACGACGCGGCCAAAGACGCCGTCGTGCTGGCTGATGCACTCGGTGCCGCCGCGCCGCGCATCATCGACGCCTCGACCGCCCACCGGGTCGATCCGACGTGGGTCTACGGATTTCCCGAACTCGAGCCAGCCCAGCTCGACAAAGTCAAACATGCCAGACGGGTATCCAATCCCGGTTGTTATCCGACCGGCGCAATCGCGCTTCTGCGCCCGTTGGTTGTCGCCGGCATTATGCCACCGGACTACCCTGTCACAATCAATGCGGTGTCGGGATATTCGGGCGGCGGCAAATCGATGATCGAGGCCCACGAACGCGGCTCAGCGCCGTCGTTCGAGATCTACGGCCTTGCGATGGGCCACAAACATGTGCCGGAGACGCAACTCTACGCTCAACTGACGCGTCGGCCGATCTTCGTTCCGAGTGTCGGCAATTATCGGCAGGGCATGCTCGTGTCCGTGCCGCTGCATCTCGATACGCTGGCCGGCAAGCCGAAAGTACGCGATCTTCATGCAGCTATCGCGAAACATTTCGCCGGCGCGGCGCTCGTGTCCGTCATCGACGTCGCCGACGATCCGGCGAGCCGGGGCGGGCGTCTCGAAGCTGAAAGCCTCAACGGCACCGACAAGCTCGAGCTGCGGGTGTTCGGCTCGGATGCCACAGGACAGGCCGTGCTCGTCGCCAAGCTCGACAACCTCGGCAAAGGTGCATCCGGCGCCGCTGTCCAGAGCCTCGGCCTGATGCTCGGCGTCAAAACGTGACCCGATGCCGTCGACGCTCCGGATACGGTGTTGTAACGATCTGAAAATGCGGCTTAGATGACGCGTGCCCGAGGGGCTCGTTCGCGCAAAGGCTACTGTCCATGTTATCGTCCATGTTGAAGTCGCTCGTTCTTACAGCAGCGCTTGTCGTTTCGACATCGCCCGTGATCGCACAAGGGCCCCCACCCGTCGTCGTCGATTTCGACGATCAAACCGTCGGCGCGGCTCCCAAGGGCTTCTCCATCGCGACCACCGGACGCGGCGCTGCCGCCGTCTGGACGGTGGCCAAGGCTCCGGACGGTGCGACTGGCAACGTCGTCGTGCAGTCGAGCAACGACAAATCGGCCGCC
>JANOAW010000403.1:0-1737 GCA_031411355.1 Hyphomicrobiaceae bacterium
CTAGATTTGCCGGAAGTCCAGAACTGGCACTGGGGCGCGAGGTCATGACCGTCGTGCTTGCTAAGCTTCCGCGCATTTATCTCGTACGTCATGGCGAAACGAACTGGTCGCTGTCAGGTCAATACACCGGTCGCACCCAACTTCCGCTCACGGAGCGCGGCGAGCGGGACGCTCGTGAACTCGCGGCGTGGCTCGGCGTTGTGGAGTTCAGTCGCGTGCTCACCAGTCCGCTGAGGCGGGCGCGGCAAACGTGTGACCTTGCCGGGCTGGGTGATTCTGCCGAGATCGAGGCGGCTGCGGTGGAGTGGGACTACGGCGACTACGAGGGGCGTCGTCCAGCCGACATCCGACAGGAGCGGCCCAACTGGAACATCTTCCGGGATGGGTGCCCGCACGGTGAATCGCCGGCACAAGTTACCGAGCGCGCCGACCGGCTGATGGTCCGGCTGCGGACGCTGACAGGCAACATCGCCCTCTTTTCGCACGGCCAGTTCGGTCGCGTGCTGGGTGTGCGGTGGATCGGGCTGCCAATCGACCAAGCGCAGCATTTCCTCCTCGACACGGCGTCTGTCAGCATTCTTGGCTTTGGACATAATCGGGCCGATGAACCGGCCATCGTGGCGTGGAACTCCAGCGCGACGACGAGACCATGACACAGACTGAGTAGTTTCCGAGGCTATCGCTGCCGGGCGCAGAAACACACTCTCGTCTGTGTCTTCAGGCTTCAGGCCCTCTTGAGACACAGCGCACCGGCGCGTCAGGATTGATGGGATCTTTGCACCATGGCGGCCGCTACAGAACTGCTCGCAAACCGCGCGGAGGCGGTATCATCCGATCTCCAATCCGACACCTTTCGAGGCCTCACCGCAGCACAAGCTCACGCCCGGCTGAAAGCGGACGGCTACAACGAATTGCCCAGACCCGATAAGCGAACGCCTTTCAGCATTGTCATTGAAGTCATCCGTGAGCCGATGCTGTTGCTGCTGCTCGGTGCCGGTGCGCTTTACTTGATCTTCGGCAATCTTGGGGAAGCCCTCGTCCTGATCGCCTTCGCAATGATGTCGGTCGTGATCACGGTCGTACAGGAATATCGCACCGAGCGCGTGTTGGAAGCGCTGCGTGACCTGACCAGCCCACGTGCGCTGGTCATTCGTGATGGTGAGCGGGTACGGATCGCAGGCCGCGACGTGGTTCGCGGCGATTTCGTCGTCCTCAATGAAGGTGACCGGGTCCCGGCAGACGCGGTGTTGATCCAGAGTACCGACTTGCAGACCGACGAATCATTGCTGACTGGCGAGTCCGTCCCGGTGCGGAAGTTTGCACGTAACAGCGATGCCCCGGTCAAAAGCGGCCGGCCGGGCGGTGATGATCTACCATTTGTGTTCTCTGGTTCGCTGATCGTGCGCGGCACCGGAATAGGTGAAGTGGGTGCGACCGGCGTTCGCAGCGAGATCGGAAAAATTGGCCAGTCGCTCAACACTCTGGAGACGGAGCCGCCACGGCTGCAGGCCCAAGTTCGCCGTCTCGTCCGCGTGTTCGCTATGGTCGGTGGTCCGGTTTGTCTCGCGGTCGTCCTGCTCTATGGGACTTTGCGCGGTGGCTGGCTCGATGCGGCACTGGCCGGCATCGCGCTGGCCATGTCCATGCTGCCCGAAGAACTCCCGATTGTACTGACCGTGTTCATGGCGATGGGTGCTTGGCGCATCTCGCAAGCACGTGTGCTGACCCGGCGCGCTT
>JANOAW010000404.1:0-3693 GCA_031411355.1 Hyphomicrobiaceae bacterium
CGAGGCGCCGTGCTGCGGTGGCGTCGCGTAGGTCGGCTTGAAACGGCGAAGCCATCCCGCCGGCCGCGACAATCTCGGCAACAGTCGCCTCGGCCTCCTGCGCCGACGTCGCGTAGTGCACGGCGACCCACCAACCGTCCGATGCGAAGTCGAGAGCAAGCGCACGGCCTAGTCGACGCGCGGCGCCTGTGATCAAAACGGTTCGAGGTGTGGTCATGCGCCTGTCGGTACGCTGTCTGGTGTTTGGCGGACCAGACCTAATTCACCCGCCGGCTGCGACCTTTGCTTTCACACCTCGAATGTAGGTCTCGACGAGGTCGTCGATCAGCCGGCTCGCTGCCTCGGTCGTGACGATGGAAAGTTTGTCGGCGGTCGACAACGATGTGATGCCATGGACGCCCGCCCACAGGACACGCGCCGCCCGCTGTCGCTCGACGTCGTGCCCGACCGGAAATAACGGCGCGAGTGCCTGCTCGACGCGGCGTAGCAGCCCTTCGAGCTTCTGTTGATACCAGTCGGGGAGGACAGCTTCCGCGGGCATATGGTGCTCGAACAGCAAATTCCAAAGCTTCGGCCGCTCGTGCGTAAACGCCAGGTACGCGCGTGCCAACTCCGGCAGTGTTTCCGGTCCCGCACCATCTGTGAAGACACTTGCGAGCCTGACTTCGAGCGCGTCCAGAATCCGCGCTTCGACGTGCAGAACCACATCGTCGAGGTTTTGATACATATTGTAGATCGTGCCGGGCGAATAGCCGATGCGCCGCGCAATCTCACGCGCTGACAGTCCCGAAAGACCATCGCTTTCAATGATGTCGCGCGCTGCTTCAAGGATAAGCTCGCGCAGCTGCTGCGGTGTATGCGTCGATCTGCGCCCCATTCGCCAGCCTGTCTGCGTGCGTTGTGTCCGCACTGAGAGATGTCGTGATCGCCACGATCATGGTCGGAGTGACCACTGTTTAGTTATTAGCCGATGTGTCGACGTCGAGCAACACGACGCCGCAGGCGAACGAAATCGCAGCAACATGTCATTAAGCAGTTCGTGGTAGCACAATTCAACTAGAAGTTGAGATTTACTCAACCGATCGAGCGGCCGAATCGAATGTCGGAGTATCCTTTTCGATTCGATCCTCAGCCTTGTCGTGGTCAGGCGATGCCCCGTCTGACCACGGCTCATTCTCCGGCTCGAAAATCACCGCGCCGAGATCCGCATCGATCGCATTCATGCGAACTTGAAAAACGCATTGCGGGTCGGCGCTGGCCGATCGACGGCGCAATACGGCATCGAGCCTTGCGGCAATCTGCCTCACGTTGCGATTGCAACTCAACTGTCTCGCTGGGTGGGACATGCGACCGCCACGGCGACCAGCCGAGTGGCGCCACGCTGCGTCGCCGTCCGATCCGCCAATAAATCCGTTGCGTACCAGACGCTTAGTAAATAGCTCCAGAGCGAATTTGATTTCCTCTCAACGCCTATATTTGGTTCGAAAACGAGGCCGAAAATGCTTAAAAATAGAATGCCGATATTGCGTGCCGACGTTAACCAATAAACGACGCTGCGGGTTTTCAAAACTCTGATCCAACTTGTAGGGGCGCCTGGCCTGCGGATTTAACCATTCGCTTTTGTCCCGTCGTTTTGCGGCGGACATCGAAGTCAGGAGTTCAGAAAGATGCGTAAGGGGCAAATTGAACGCGGGGGCTTGCGGCACCCGAACACGTCACTTGAATATTTTCATCTGGTGTTGGCCGCGGCCATCATTGCGATCGGTTCGATCTTCGGCACCGTCACGGCACATGCGGACGCGCCGGACAATTGGGCTGCGTTCGCCACGTCGGGCAAGGCTGCCTCGATCGGTTCCTTGACCGGCGCGAGCGGCAAAGCCCGCTCCTCCTCAGGCAAAACAGCGTCTACGAAGCTTGCAAGCCTGGGTGGTGGCGGATCGTACACCAAGCCGAACGCACCGGTGACTGGCGGCGGCGTCCGCTGGGTCGCCAGTTCGGGTTGCCTGAACGGTACACTGCGCTCAGCAGTCGCCTCGATCGCGGCTCAGTTCGGCTCCGTCACGGTGTCGTCCACGTGCCGCAGTGCCGGCCATAACCGGTCTGTCGGGGGCGCACCTAAGAGCCATCATCTGTCCGGTGATGCGGTTGATTTCCGCGTTCATGGCAATTCGGCCGGCGCCTACGCGGCCCTCCAATCCATGGGGCTCGGCGGCGTCAAGCATTACGGCGGCGGACTGTTCCACGCCGACACTGGACCGCGTCGCAGCTGGTGACATGTCATCCGGTCCGCAGGCAACGACCGTTCGAGGCCTCTGCACCAGCGGTGCAGGGGCCTCTTCCATGTCGACGCGATCGGGCGTAGCGGTGGTCTCGAATACTTGCGCCCGGAACCGAGCATGACCGCAGCATCGACGATTGCTTTTATCGGCCTCGGCGCCATGGGCAGTGCCATGGCGCGTCGCCTGGTCGAGGCGCAACGGCGCGTGATCGGATACGATGTCCGCGCGGAGGCGGTCGCCAATTTCGCGGCCGTCGGCGGCACTGGCGCCGATTAGATATCGAACGCCTGTGCCGGTTGTGGCATGATCATCGTCATGACGGTGGACGCCGATCAGGCCGAAAACGTGTTGTTTACTGCAGGCGGGCTCGCGGCCTCGGCCCCCGACGCGATCATCGCCGTCATGGCGACCTGTGCGCCCGGCCGGGTTGCCGCCATGGCCGAGCGAGTCACGGCTGCAGGGCGCCGCTTCATCGATGCGCCTGTCTCAGGAGGCGTCGCCGGCGCACAAGCGGGCACGTTGACGATCATGGCGGCCGCCGCCGCGCCCGTGTTCGCCGCAGCCGAAACGACGCTGCGAATTCTCGGCTCCAGCCTTTATCATCTCGGCGAGACGCCTGGCCAAGGTGCTGCGATGAAGATCGTCAATCAATTGCTGTGCGGCGTGCATATCGCCGTCGCGGCCGAGGGCCTGGCATTCGCCGAACGTCAGGGCATCGACCCGGTGCAGGCGTTGCAGTTGCTGTCCGGCAGCGCCGCCTCGTCCTGGATGCTGAAGAACCGCGGGCCGCGCATGGTCGACTGCGATCCGACCGTGACCAGCGCGGTCGATATCTTTGTCAAGGATCTCGGCCTCGTGCTCGACGCCGGCAGGACTGCGAAAATGGGATTGCCGCTGGCTGCGCTCGCCCATCAGCAGTTCATGACGGCCTCCGGTCTCGGTCTTGGCACGCGCGACGACAGCCAGGTGATCGAGGCCTATCGTACTCTGTTCGGCAAAGCGTGACGTTCGACGATGATCGACGACCAAGGCCCTGTTCCACTGCCAACCAGCCCCCACCGGCTGGTCAAGATCGCGTTCGAGGCGCGCGGGCGCGGTCGATCGGAAATCGAGCACGAGCGCGAAGTTGCCATTTACGACATTCTCGAGAGCAACTATTTCGCTCCCTGCGCCCCCGACGGCACGCAGCGCACCGACGGGCCTTATGTCCTGACGGTCGGCATGGTCGAGGATCGACTGGTGCTCAAGATCGCCACCGAGGCCAACCCTGACGATGCGCATGCTTTGATGTTGTCACTGTCGCCACTGCGCAAGATCATGAAGGACTACTTCCTCGTCTGCGATACGTATTATCAGGCGATCCGCACGCAGCCGCCGTCAAAGATCCAGGCCATCGACATGGGCCGGCGTGGTC
>JANOAW010000405.1:0-1930 GCA_031411355.1 Hyphomicrobiaceae bacterium
GCCGACGAACAACCCGAATCGAACGATGGACTACATCGCAACGATCGTCGTGAAGTGACAGAGCTGGCTCGGCGAGCCACTTCCGTAGATGGGGCACACGTTGTCGATATCATTTATGAACCGCAGGCGCCTGCTTGCGGGCGGGCTGTCCACCATGGCAGTCAGTCCGCTGACGAGCCATGCGGCCGGGCCGCGGCCAATCTATATCGCGGACATGCATGTGCACCTGTTTTTCGTCGGACCTAAGCCGGCGCACACGCAGCCGCTCGGGGCCAATATGGCACGCGGGAAAGCGACGCTCGTGTCCTGGGCACTGGTCGGCGACCAGCCGTGGCTGAAGATCGCACCGGGGGGATTTGCCCCCAATGGCAAACCGGCCCGAGGACAACCGTCGACGTGGCTGGCTGAGGAAGCCGCTCGCGCCAAAGCGCATCTCACCGCACAAGGGCTTGCGCTCGTGCGCACGGCTGCGGATGTCGCGCTGGCCGTCGAGGGCAGACCGCACGTGGTTTTGTCCGTCGAAGGGGCAACGTTTGCGGAGGAAAATGTCGAACCGTTGCAAGCGGCATACGACCTCGGCGTCCGTCATATCCAGCTCGTACATTTTCTTGACAACACTATCGGCGACATCCAGACGGCCGCGCCGTCCTATGGCGGGTTAACGGCTCACGGACGCAGTGTCGTCGAGGCGTGTAACCGACTGGGTATCCTCATCGACGTCGCGCATTGCACCGAGCGAGCGGTCGATCAGGTGCTCGAGGTTTCGGCGGCGCCGGTGGTCTGGTCGCACAGCTCGGTGTCGGGATGGGCCGCGCTGTTGCCGTTCGGGCGCCCGGGCTTCGCGCGACGTCAGCTGTCGTCGGGTGCAGCCGCGAGGATCGCTGCCAAAGGTGGGGTCGTCGGACTGTGGGCGCTCGGTGCCGATGTCGGCACGACGCCCGAGGCCTACACCGATCGGCTGTTGGATCTGGCTCGTCGGTTAGGTGACGATCACGTTGCGTTCGGCACCGACATGAACGCCTTGTCGCGACCGGCGCTGTCGTCTTACGGCGATCTGCGCCGTGTGGTCGATCTCATGCTCAAGCGCGGGCACAGCGACGCGTCGGTGCGCAAGATCGCCATCGACAACTACGCGCGCGTCCTCACCACGGCGATGCAGGCGGGACGTCACTGAAAACCGCGTGACGATTAAGGGGCGCACGTTCAGTTTGGCCGTATTCGGGTGATCGACGTTTTCGGTTGCCATGAGCCCGGGTGCTCCGTAAGCAGGCGCCGCCGTTGCTCGCGGCAGCAATGTGCCGACGATGCATGTGATCGAACGCGCTCGGCGCCGACGCGCGCCTGCTGACGGCCGCGCTCCGACGTCACTCCGACAACAAGAAAAGTTTCGCATGGGCCGCCGCAACAAAGGCAATGTCGTCAACGGCTGGGTGATCCTCGACAAGCCGCACGGCATGACGTCGACGCAAGCCGTCGGCGCCGTTCGTCGCGCGTTCGATGCCCAAAAGGCCGGACACGCCGGCACTCTCGACCCATTGGCGACCGGCATTTTGCCGATCGCACTCGGCGAGGCCACGAAAACCGTGCCGTTCGCAGTCGATGGTGACAAGGCCTACCGCTTCACCGTCGCGTGGGGAGCGGAGACGACCACCGACGACGCTGAAGGGCCGGTGACAAAATCGAGTGATAGCCGACCGGGCCGCGCCGCGATCGAAGCGCTGTTGCCGCAATTCGTCGGTGCCATTCAGCAGACTCCGCCACAATTTTCCGCCATCAAGATCGGCGGCGAACGAGCGTACGATCTGGCGCGTGCCGGCGAAACCGTGGAAATTCAGGCGCGCACCGTGCACGTGCACGGGCTGCGCATCGCCGACATGACCGACGGACATTCGACCGTATTCGAGGCGGATTGCGGCAAAGGCACCTATGT
>JANOAW010000406.1:0-1856 GCA_031411355.1 Hyphomicrobiaceae bacterium
GGCGGCCGGGACAGGCCCGGCATGACAATTTTGGGGATGCCACCGGTCAAATATTTCGGCCGCTGGTATTATAAATGGACTATCGTTTGAAAATGAAACGAGCCGCGCCGGGCGGGCCATGCCACGGCGCGGACCATTCCAGCGTCACTTCGTCAGGCGAACCGTCGACGCCTTGAGGGCGATGTCGCGAAACGCTGTCTTGAGGGCGTCGCCCGTCTTGGCTTCGTAGAAGTGCGCGCTGGAGTTGACACACCCCTTCAGCGTATCGAGAACCGTCTGGTTGCCGGCGACATCGAACCCGATCGCAAACACCTCGATGCCGGTTTTTTTAATTTCGGCACACACGGCGCGGGCCTGCGAGGTCGAATCTGCGCCGACATATTGGGTATTGTATTCGCCATCCGTCATGAGCACGAGAATCTTGCGCAGTTTCGGCGCGCCCGACGGGTTCTTCTGCGACAATTCCGAATACGGTGCAGGCTGCTGATCGGGATCGAACAGGGACGCCCACTTCGGCGACAAGAGATACCACGCCCACGCCGTGCCGAGGTGACCCGCCGTCGATCCGCCCGCCGACAGCGATCGCACCATTTTTTTCAGCTCGCTCTTCTTGTTCGTCAGCGGAAAGATCTCTCGATCGTTTGAGCACGGCGCGGTCGGCGCGACGTCATCGAGCGCGGTGAGGTAGCGACCGGACGCGGGACTTGCGTCCGTGTGCGCATCTCCACCCGGGCGTTCGACAACGCAATCGCGATAGCTCTTGCCGCCGTTGTTTCCCGTCGCCTTTTTGAACTGATCCGACGACAACTTGACGGTGTTGGCGAATGGCGCAAGCGCGATGCGGGCCTTGTTGGTACTGGCGCTATCACTGATGACGATGTTCGTGAGATCGACCACGGCGTCTTTCAGATCCTGCAATTTCTGCCCACCCATCGAACCGGTGACGTCGAGCATCAGGGAGATCTCTAGATCTGATGGCTGACTGAAGCGCGCGACCGAGTTTGTCGGCACCGCAAGCGTCGTCATGCCGATGACTGCGAGGAACGACGTCGGCATCTGCAGGTCACCTGCACCTCGAATGGCCGTGCCACCGTCGACGACTGAGAACACGATCGTGCCCGGCAGCGGGCTCTTGCTCTTGATCTTGTCCATGAAGGCATTCGCCGTCGCGATCGCGTCGGCGTCGGAGCCGCCCGTCTGCTTGATGCGGGCGGCCGCGAGCACGGCCGCATCGACAGCGTCTCGGTAGGTCGTCTTCATGCGTGCATGCTGGGCAAAATCGACGGCGCCGCCGATCAATGCCATCAGCACCACCGCCAGAAGCGCGAAGGTCATGGCGATATTGCCATCGTCGTTGCGCTGAAACGCTTGCAGCCGTTTTTGCATCATGAGGGCACCCGAAACGTTCCGGCGCCTTAACGCCGCGTCGATGCCGTCACGTTGCGCGACCATTCCTAACGGCGGCCTAATTCAATTGTCTAAAATTAGAATAGAATGCGCATGTACAATTATCGGTCGACGCTCGTATCGATTTGAAACGAACGTTTGCCACAAGCGGACACGCCTGACCGCCGACAAGGTCGACGACGGCCGATGGCGCCGTCAGACGGCACGATGTCGCTCACCGATCGGGTCGGTTGCGCGGCCAGTCGGGCTCCGCTAACAGGCTGGTGGTCGCGTCCTCGGGAACGGCGGCGGGACTAGAGCCGGCAGAGGCAACGACACGTCATGGGCATGATCCTCACCAGTCTCGGCCAACCGCAGGTGATCTACGACACCCCAGGCGCCGACCGCGGCTTATCCGAGTTGAACAACCAATTGGCCGACAAAGGCTTTCTCGTTACGACGAGCGACGA
>JANOAW010000407.1:0-1974 GCA_031411355.1 Hyphomicrobiaceae bacterium
TCACCCGCCCTGCGGGCACCCTCTCCCCTGCGAAGTCGCGGGGGAGAGGGAACAAGACCTGGATACATCGCCATGACCCCCATCCGTACGGCCTCCTACGACGTGGATGCCATCCGCGCTGATTTTCCAATTCTGTTCCGCGATGTGTATGGCAAGCCGCTCGTCTATCTCGACAACGGCGCGAGCGCTCAGAAACCGCGATCGGTTCTGGAAGCCATCGATTACGGCTACCGCATGGAATACGCCAACGTACATCGGGGATTACACTACCTCTCGAACACGGCGACGGCAAAGTTTGAAGAAGCGCGCGAAACGGTGCGGCGCTTTCTCAACGCAGGCTCGACGGACGAGATCATTTTCACGCGTGGCTCGACCGAGGCCATCAACCTCGTCGCGACGTCGTTCGGCGGCATGGTGATCGGCCCGGGCGACGAAATCGTGCTCTCCATCATGGAGCATCATTCTAACATCGTCCCATGGCACTTCCACCGCGAGCGCAATGGCGCGGTGCTGAAGTGGGCGCCGATCAGCGACGACGGCGAATTTCTGCTCGACGAATTCGAGCGGTTATTGACCCCCCGTACGAAGCTGGTGGCGCTCACGCACATGTCGAATGTGCTCGGCACCGTCGTGCCGATCAAAGACGTGTGCCGCATCGCACACGCAAAGGGCATCCCAGTCCTGGTGGATGGCTCTCAGGCAGCCGTGCACATGACGGTCGATGTGCGTGATCTCGACGCGGATTTTTATGTCTTCACCGGGCACAAGACATACGGCCCGTCGGGAACCGGCGTTTTGTATGCCAAGAAAAAACATCTCGACGTCATGCCGCCCTATCATGGGGGCGGTGAAATGATCGAGAGTGTGCATGTCGATGGCATCACGTACGCGAAGACGCCGCACAAATTCGAGGCCGGGACACCGAACATTATCGGCACCATCGGACTGGCCGCCGCGCTAAATTATATGATGCAGATCGGGCGCGACAAGATCGCGGCGCACGAGGCTGATCTTGCCGCCTATGCCGACGAGCGCTTATCCAAATTGAACTACGTCACCATTCACGGGCGCGCTCGGGGTAAAGGGGCGATCGTCGCGTTTTCGGTCGCGGGCCTGCATCCCCACGACATCTCGACCATCATCGACCGTTCCGGCATCGCGGTGCGGGCAGGCCATCATTGCGCTCAGCCGCTGATGGAGCGGCTCGGCGTGACGGCCACCTGCCGCGCGTCGTTCGCGATGTACAATACGCGCGCCGAGGTGGATGCGCTCGCCGACGCGTTGGCCAAGGCACACAGTTTCTTCGCTTGAAGACGGACGTGTTTGAAGTCGATATCGCGTGGCGGCGCCACTTGACGTCGTCACGCGCGACACCTGACGAGACGACGTTGAGCCTCGATCAGCGCTGGGTGTCCTGGCACTTCTTGATCGTGGGCGTGGCGGCATCCGGCGCGCAGATGGCCACGGCGGCGGCGCGCGCTGCTCCGATCACGCCGTCGGCTGACGCCGAGCCGGCGCGAAACAGGAACGGCAGCGCCGAGACGATCAGGATGACGGTGCTGATGCCCATCACGGCGGCTGTGCGCCATTGCAGCGGCAGGAACTTGCCCTTCGGGTCGTCGACATACATGATTTTGACGATGCGTAAGTAATAGTAGGCAGCGACCACGCTGGCGACCACACCGATAACCGCAAGCGGCCACAGTTTGGCGTTCACGGCTGCGAGGAAAACGTAAAACTTGCCGAAAAATCCCGCCAACGGCGGAATCCCCGCGAGCGCGAACATCACCGTTGCGAGCGCGAACGCCAAGCCGCTGTGGGTCTGAGCTGCGCCGGCGAGGTCATCGATCGACTCGACGGGTCCCTTGTCGGTGCGCATCGCCAGCACGCAGGCGAAGGCGCCGAGGGTCATGACAGTGTACAAGGCCATATAGATCAGTACGCCTTGAATGCCTTCCGCGGTCGCAGCGGCCA
>JANOAW010000408.1:0-3796 GCA_031411355.1 Hyphomicrobiaceae bacterium
ATTGATCCGTGCCAGGAGTTCGCGGGGGTTGAAGGGCTTGCCGAGATAATCATCGGCACCAATTTCGAGACCTACGATGCGATCGGTGTCGTCGCCTTTCGCGGTCAGCATGATGACCGGGAGTGACGATGTGCGCCGCAGGTCACGGCAGAGGTCGAGGCCGCTCGTGCCCGGCAGCATGACGTCGAGGACGATGAGGTCGATGTGGGCTGACGCGAGGCACTTCAGCATGTCGCGACCGTCGCGGGCGAGCAACACGTGGTACCCGTTCTCGCGCAGAAACTTAGCGACCAGCCGCCGGATCTCGCCGTCATCATCGACGACGAGGATGTGGGTTTGACCGGGTTGGACTGTGGGCTGTGCCGGCTGGTCGCGGCTCGTCATGCGGTACCCTTCATTCCGCGGGCGTAAAGCGGATCTGCGCCGGCTTTCGACCGGTTTCCTGGATTGATACCACAACGCGCAAGCCGGGTTTGGCAGCAAACGTCGCCGTTGCCTTGAGAGTATCGGCTGTCGCCGGTTTCAATTCGACCGTCGCGGTCTTGCCGTCCGCGAGAACCGTCGCAGTTGCCTTGGTACCCTCCAGTGTTGTTCGCGCCTTGTTGTCAGTGTCCGACACGAACAGGACCAGAGCATTGTCCTTGGCGACAAGCTCATAGTGCGCGTCCTCAAGATGGATCATCTGTCCACCATTGGGACCTTTGACGGGTTTGTCGTGGGCCATGGCCGGCGCGTGCGCTGTGATCGCGGCGATACCGAGCGCGAAGGCAGCTAGGATTGAACGCATAGGAATTCTCCCGCAGACGTGCAGTTTGGTTTTATCAACGGTATCCCGGAAGCATCGGCGCGCGGCAGCAGCGCTGATGTTATCCGGGACCTTCACCCGGAGCGAATGAAGCACAGTATTTTCGCTGGCAGCCGGTGAGGATCCCGGATGCATTGATCGGGCGTAGGCCCGACAATGCTCCAGGATACCGATGTGGTGGTTGGGTCAGTATTTCTAACCGCTGGTATGCGATCAGTTCTTGGCATTCTTCGCGAGCCAACGGTTCATGAAGGCGATTTCCTTGTCCTGCGCCTTGATGATGTCGCGGGCGAGTTTCTTCAACGCGGGGTCTTTACCGTGTTCGAGGACGATCTTGGCCATGTCGACCGCGCCCTGATGGTGCGGGATCATGCCTTTGACGAAATCGACGTCGGCATTGCCGGTAAAAGGAATGCTCATGCCGCCGTGCATTTTTTCGTTGGCGGCCTTGAACGCCTTGGTCGATGCGGTGTCACCAGCCGCCGCAGGTGCCGCACCGTGGCCCATCTTGGAATGGTCCATCGCAGGTGCAGCGCCATCCATCTTGCAATGCCCCATCTTGGCGTGTTCGGGCGTGCAGGCTGCGGCTTTGGGGGCTGCAGGTGTCGGTGTTTGCGCGGTCGCATGCAACGCCGTTGTGGCGATCAGTGCGAGGGCGGCGAAAGCTGAGAGCGTGCGTGTCATTGATGTGATCCTTGGTTGAGTTAGAGATTACTTCAGAAGGCGTGAACGGCGGCTGAGGACGTCGTACCGCTGATGGCGTCGGCATCCCGGCGCTCGGCGATCAAGCGCGCGAGCGGCTTGCCGCCGAACTTCAGGAACAGGATCGGCGTGAGCACGGCATCCAGCAGCGTCGCGCTGATGAGGCCACCGAAGATGACGATGGCAACGGGGTGCAGCAGTTCCTTGCCGGGCTCACCTGCGCCGATCATCAGCGGAACCAGCGCGAGCCCGGCTGAGAGCGCGGTCATCAGCACGGGCGTCATGCGCTCCAGCGAGCCGCGGATGATCATGCGTTCGCTGAACGTCTCGCCTTCGAACAGGACGAGATTGATGTAGTGGCTGATCTTCAGGATACCGTTGCGCGCGGCGATGCCTGATAGCGTGATGAAGCCGATCATGGTTGCGACGGAGAGCGGCTGTCCCGTCCACCAGATGGCGATCAGGCTGCCAATGAGGGCGAGCGGGATATTGCCCATGATGATGAGGGTGAGGGCGGCCGAACGATAGCGGCCGTAGAGGACGATGAAGACGGCGGCGATAGACACGAGGGACAGGAGCCCGATGGTGCGCGCCGCCTGCTCTTCGGCCTGGAAGGTGCCTTCAAGCGACGTGAATGTGCCTTGCGGCAATGGCGTCTCTGCTACAACTCGGCGGACGGCTGCGACCAGCGTCGCCATGTCGGAGCCGTCCGAGTTCGCCATCACGACGATGCGCCGGCGTCCTCCTTCGCGCAGCACCTGATTGGGGCCATCGGACTCTTCGACGGTCGCGATGAGCGAGAGCGGAATGCGCCCGCCGGGAGTTTCGATAAAGACATTGCGCAAGCCCTCCGTGGTCCGATCGCTGTCGCGGGCGCGCATGATCAGATCGATGCGGCGTGCGCCGTCGAGCACTTGCGAAACGACGCGGCCGTTGATCAGCTGTTCGAGGGCTTCGGTGATGCTGGCGGTCGTCACGCCGTACTGAGCGGCCTTGTCGTAGTTGATCGAGACCTGCACCTGCGGAATGCGCACCTGCCGCTCGACCTGCAGGTCCGCGATGCCGGGCACACTGGAGAGACGGCCACGGAACGTATCAGCCAGCGCAATCAGGGTGTCGAGATCGTCGCCATAGATCTTGAGTGCGAGCTGCGCGCGGATGCCAGACAGCATGTGGTCGAGGCGATGTGAGATCGGCTGGCCGACATTGGTCGCCATGGGCAGCGGCGCGAGCACGCGGCGAATATCGGCGATGACCTCTTCACGTGCGCGGGCTGAGCGCTTCAGGTCGACATCAATCTCGCTGGAGTGCACGCCTTCGGCATGCTCGTCGAGTTCGGCGCGGCCGGTGCGACGACCGACCTTGATGACCTCGGGGACCTGCTGAATGAGACGTTCCGCGATCAGGCCGATGCGGTGACTTTCGGCGAGCGAAATGCCCGGTACGAAGGTGGTGTTGATGGTCAGTGTGCCCTCGTTGAAGGGCGGCAGGAACGCGCGCGGCAGGCCGAGGACCGACAAGCCCGCGAGGACAACGGCTGTGGTTGTGGCTGTGATCACGAAGGCTTGGCGATCGAACGCCCAGGCAAGGAAGCCAGCATAGCCACGCTTGAGCTGGCGCACGAGCCATCCGTCGCGATGCTCTTGTCCCGCGCTGTGCTTCAGGATGGAGGGCAGCAGATAGGAGCAGAGAACCGGCGTGACCGTGATCGAGACTACGAGGCTGGCCAGGATCGATACGATGTAGGCAAAGCCGAGCGGCGCGAACAAGCGGCCCTCGATGCCGCTAAGAGCGAACAGAGGCACGAAGACGAGGACGATGATGGCGGTGGCGTAGACGATCCCCGACCTGACCTCCTGGGAGGCGGCGGCTATGACAGACAGAATGGGCTGCGGCGTTGCGGCGGCCGCATTCTCGCGCAGACGTCGGAAGACGTTTTCGACATCGACGACGGCATCATCGACGAGTTCGCCGATCGCAATCGCGATTCCACCCAGCGTCATGGTGTTGATCGATAATCCCGCGACATAGAAAATGACGGCTGTGGTGAGAATGGAAACCGGAATTGCAGTGAGCGATATGACGGTCGTGCGCCAATTAAGAAGAAACGCAAACAATACGATAGCGACAACGACACCGGCCTCAAGTCGGTAGGACCAGGCTTTATGCGCGCGCCCCGCGCGCTCTACGGGCTCGGGCTGCTGCCGTCGCCGGCCGAGCTTCCGGTCACTCTCGAGGACGCCAGCGGACAGATACGGACCGTCAAGCTCCCGGCGGACGCAGGCCGGC
>JANOAW010000409.1:0-1628 GCA_031411355.1 Hyphomicrobiaceae bacterium
CGCGCAACAGCTTCTCGATGTCCCCCACCACCACTTTCGCGGTGCCCTGCACGACCACCCAATGTTCGGACCGATGGTGGTGCATCTGCATGGACAACTTCTGGCCGGGATCGACGTGCAGCAATTTCACCTGGAAGCGCGGCCCCATGGCGAGGCTTTCGAAAAAGCCCCACGGACGATAGGCGCGCAGATGGGTCTCGGGTTCCTTGCGACCCGACGCTTTCAAACGCTTGACCAGGGCCGACACCTCTTCCGATCGCGACCGGTCGGCGACCAGCAACGCATCCGGCGTGTCGACGATGACCAGATCCTGGACGCCGATGGTGGCAACCAGTCCCTTGGACGAATGCACGTAGGTGTTCTTGGTGTCCGTCAACAGAGCATCGCCGTTGGAATAGAAGCCGGCCGTGTCTCTTGGGGAGATGTCCCACAGCGACGACCAGGAACCGACGTCGTTCCAACCGACGTCGATTGGCAGCATGGCCGCCGCCTTGGTCTTCTCCATCACGGCATAGTCGATGGAAATGGACGGCGATTCGGCGAACGCGGTTTCGTCGAGGCGCTTGAATCCGATGTCGGTCGACGCGCGGGCGAGAGCGTCCCGCGCACAGCCGAGCACGGCCGGCGCGAATTTTTCCATTTCGTCGAGAAAGGTTTTGGCGTGCAATACGAAAATGCCGCTGTTCCAGAAGTAGCGGCCGGTCGCGACATATTTCTCAGCCGTCGGCATATCCGGTTTTTCGGCGAACGCGTCGACCTGGAACGCCGCGCCTTTGAAACCGTCGATATCGGCGCCCGAGCGAATATAGCCATATCCTGTATGTGCTTGTGCCGGCTTGATGCCGAACAGGACCAGGCGACCGGTGGCGGCAACAGCTGCGGCCCGCTTGACGGCGTCGACGAACTTGGCCGGCTCAGCCATGGCATGATCGGACGGCATCACCACGATGATGGCGTTCGGATCGTTGGCGACGGCGACCAGAGCCGCGACCGCGATGGCCGGCGCCGTATTGCGCGCGATCGGCTCCAGGATGATGTCGTTGGTCTCGATGCGGGCCTGTTCAAGTTCCGCTTTGACCAGAAACCGGTGGTCGTTATTGCACAGGATCATCGGCTTCTCGAAGCCTTTGTCGGCTGCAAGGCGTTTCAACGTGGCACCGAGAAAGCTTTCGGAATGGCCGTTGAATTTGATGAATTGCTTCGGATACATCGCCCGCGACAGGGGCCAAAGGCGCGTTCCGGAGCCACCGGACAGAACGACGGGAATGATGGTCGGCATGATCGAAAGGCCCTGATCTGAAGCGCCTGGGACTTACACCAGCGCGGTGAGCGAACGACGTGTTTGGGTCGTTATCCACTTTCCGCGCGTCGATCCAGTGCCCCAGCCGTGAATTACCAGGGAAAACCGCGCGTTCTTTGCCGGCGCCTCAACTCAGATGCGTGGCACGGACCCACCACCCCGCATGCATGGCCGACACATCGTCTTGCGCCCTGATCGCCGCGTCGATCGTGTCGAAAACCGCGAAACACGTCGGACCGGCGCCGGAGAGGCGTACCAGTTGCGCGCCGGGAAGTGCGCGCAACACCGAGAGAACGTCTGCAATCACAGGCATGACGCGGCTGGCCGG
>JANOAW010000410.1:0-2810 GCA_031411355.1 Hyphomicrobiaceae bacterium
CGCCTTTCGGAATGAGATCCTGCGACACGACGGTCGGCGGCAGATGCCAAACGGGATTAAAGTTCAATTGCTGTACGCTCGACTTCAAAATCGGCGTCTGGCGATCGAGCTTGCCGACCACGCCCGAATGGCGAGAATAGACGTCATCGCCTTCCACAGCTTCGATCTGTTGAGCGGGAATATTGACCAGGATGTATTTCTTCGGCAGCCCAACGGTCAACGCCGTCAAACGGGACAGGTTCGTCTGCAATTGTTTGAGGCGTGCTTGCGCCGGCACGTTGAAGGCTGCGATCGTACGCTTGTCGACGACACCCGTCGGTGTGAGCCCGTTGGAGGCTTGAAAGCGCTTGACGCCTTTTTCGAGTTCGTAATCAAAATTGGTCGAGCCGTCGTTTTCTTCGCGACGAAGGTCGCCCGACATGGCCAGGCGCTTTTTGATCAAGGCGACCGAGGGCGAGAGCAAACCGATGGACATGTTGCCCTCGGACTCTGGAATGCGCGGAAAGCCGCCCTGCGCCGCCACGTCGGCGTAGAGCTTTATGGCGGCTCGCATGGCATTGAGGTTGGCTGTCGAAAGGGTCGGAAAGCCCTTGGGAGGTTGGCTCTCCCACTGCTTCATCTGCTGGCGGTCATAATTTGGCTGATCCGTGGACGGATAGGCTTGGCCGGGCCATCTGATCCAGCTCGTATTGCTACCTTCCTGCGCCGGAACGGGCGATACGACGGCTGAGCCGA
This sequence comes from Hyphomicrobiaceae bacterium, assembly GCA_031411355.1. Classification (GTDB taxonomy): domain Bacteria; phylum Pseudomonadota; class Alphaproteobacteria; order Rhizobiales; family Hyphomicrobiaceae; genus JABFRJ01. The sequence continues at coordinate 736 of JANOAW010000410.1, forward strand.
TGGTCGCCAAGGCGATCAATGACAGGGTGCGCATCATCATACTCGGCTCGTCCTGCATCGGTTTGCCGACGCCAAGGAACCAGTGCCTGGATCCCGCGTCGGCTGCTCGTTCACGCACACACGCCGCGCAGAACGTTTGCTACTGTCTGGTTAACACTCCGTTAGCAAACCCGCAACGCGATGATTTCAATGCACTTACGGGCCTGCCCATGCGACTTTCGTCACATGCGGATTAGATCGGCCCAATGGAACTGAACGATGACCAGAACGCAACGTAAATGCAGACCGGCCGGTCCGGCACGTTGGCCTGCGATGCCATTCGGCCACACGACGGAAAGACTCCGGCACCGAATTGCCGATCGTCAGCGGTAGACCTCGACCGCCAGCATGCTAGTCATTGGGCGCTATCAGCCGAGGGAGACTGGACATGCGTCGTCGTACATTTCTGTCAGTCGTCGCCGTTTTCGCATCACTGCTCGCGTGTGCCGCGCCCGTGTCGGCCCAGCCGGCTGCGGCCATCGACGCGAAAGAAGGCTCCTGGGTCGCCAAAGATTTCAAATTCCACACCGGCGATGTGTTGCCGCAACTGAACTTGCATTACCGGACCATCGGTCAGGCCACGGGCGAACCCGTGCTGGTCTTACACGGAACGGCTGGTAACGGCGGTGGCATGTTGCAGCCGGCGTTTGCCGCGGAGCTGATCGGTGCCGGAAAAGTTCTCGATCCCGCGAAATATTTCATCATCATCCCGGACGCGCTCGGCGCCGGTCGATCGACCAAGCCCTCCGATGGCCTCAAAGGCAAATTCCCCCGTTATAACTACGATGACATGGTGTCCGCCCAATATAGGCTCGTCACGGAGGGGCTCGGTCTCAAGCATCTGCGGCTTGTGATCGGCAATTCCATGGGAGGCATGCACACGTGGGTGTGGGGCGTCACGCATCCGGAGTTCATGGATGCCTTGGTGCCCATGGCCTCGCAGCCGACGGGTATGTCGGGTCGCAATTGGATGATGCGCCGCTTGTTGATCGACACTATTCGACACGATCCAGACTATGCCGGCGGGGACTACGCGGGCGCTCTGAAAAGCGTCAAGCGCGCCTACATCATGTACAATGTGGGCACCAACGGCGGTAACCTCGGTTGGCAGGCGCAAGCTGGCACGCGCGGCGATGCGGACAAGCTGATCGACGCCATGATGGCGGCTCCGTTCACGGCCGATCCGAACGACTTCGTGTATCAGTGGGACGCCTCGCGCGATTATGATCCGGCGGCCAAACTCGAGCGCATCACCGCGTCGCTGCTCGCCATCAACTCGGCCGACGATGAACGCAATCCGCCGGAACTCGGTATCATGGAGCGTGAGATTGCGCGCATCAAGACTGCCAAGCTGCTGATCGTTCCCGGCACTGCCGACACCCGTGGTCACGGTACGACGTTCTCGTCCAAGCACTGGGCATCACACCTTAAAGCGTTGCTCGAATCGACACCCAAGCGGGCGATGTGACCGGCCATAACTTCGGACAGACCATGCCACGCGCCTCCAAAGCCCTCGAACGCTTCACCGTTCTTGATCTGACACGTGTCCGCTCCGGACCCACATGTGTGCGCCAGTTCGCGGACTGGGGCGCGAATGTGATCAAGATCGAGCTGCCCGAACATCTCGACACGGACGAGGGCATGGGCGGTCCCCGGCATGGCTCGGACTTTCAAAATCTGCATCGCAACAAGCGTGCGATGACGTTGGATCTGAAAGCGCCGGCTGGCATCGCTATCTTGATGCGTATGGTCGAAAAGGCCGATGTCTTGGTCGAGAACTTCCGGCCGGATGTAAAGGTGCGCCTCGGCATCGGCTATAAACAGCTGGCCAAGATTAATCCACGGCTGGTTTACGCGTCGATTTCAGGGTTCGGGCAGGACGGTCCGTATCGGGATCGACCGGGCTTTGATCAGATCGCGCAAGGCATGGGTGGCATTATGTCGGTGACGGGCGAACCCGGTCGCGGGCCGATGCGCGCCGGCATTCCGATCGCAGATCTGTCAGCCGGACTGTTTGCTGCGATGGGCATTCTGAC
>JANOAW010000411.1:0-6776 GCA_031411355.1 Hyphomicrobiaceae bacterium
ACGAGCTCGACACGATCGACGGATGCGACTTCTTCCTTGTCTGGGCTGTCGCGCATCCGGACTGATCTGGCCCACACGGGCTCGACAATCAAAAATATGTGCATGCATACGTGTTGGTTCGGCTCGGACAGGCATGTTACCGTGTTTTGACCCCGTACCCCAGCCGTCGACCATCACCTCAATCTTCGTTTGCATCAGGGGAAGCAAACCATGACGAGTGCGATCGCAAAATCACCTATCTTCGCTCCCGACTTTAAAATGGATACGCATGTGCCGATCACGTTTCATGACGAGCGCTTGAGAGCTGATCCCAAACGCGTCGTGGTGCGGCCGTTCGAGCTGGCTTGGCAAGCACAGAAAAGTGAGCCGACGCGCGCATCTCTTTTGATCGACGACATTCGAAAGATCAGCCCATCCGAGGCGGCTGCAAACTTGGCCCAGATTCTGGATGAGTTCGGCGAACGTCACTGGCAAATTGAGGAGATGTTCGAGCGCCGGTTTACGCAAGTGGTCGCGAGTTTGGGACTGAGCGAAACCGAGTTCACCGATCCGTATCGCAAATTGATCGGCGCCTATTTCTGCCACGAATACAGTTATGCGGCCGCGGCATTGATGAACCCCAGCATCGTCCCGCACCCGGACCAATCCATGTTGGAACCTGGCTCGTTGCGGTTTGTCATGTCGATGCGGGCGGTCGGCGAAGGACACATCAGCTCCGTAGCCTTTCGCGAAGGTATCTTGTCGCCCGGGCCCAAACTTGCGCTTTGGCCGACGTCTGGCCCAGCGCTCTCGGCTGAGACGATCGAATATACCGGCAAGACCGCCGGCGGCGTTTCGGTGGCGCGCAATCAGCATTCCACCATCGGAAATTGCGTGATCTTTCCCGTCACTGAAGCACAACGAAACGGCTTGGAAGATCTGCGCCTGGTCAAATTCACGCACGATGATGGCCGACATGAGTGGATCGGCACATATACCGCCTACAGCGGTTCGGGCATCAGATCCGAATTGATGCGCACCACCGATTTCGGAGTGTTCGAATTGTCGCCCTTACGTGGGTCGGCGGCAGCGAACAAAGGCATGGCGTTGTTTCCGCGCAAGATCAACGGCGACTACATGATGATCGGGCGTCAAGACGGCAAGCGCCTGCATCTTTTGCGGTCGAGTTCCCTTTATGATTGGTCGAGCAACGGCATACAACTGGCCGAGCCGAAATACTCCTGGGAACTGGTCCAGATCGGCAACTGCGGCAGTCCGATTGAACTCGACGAAGGCTGGTTGGTGCTGACCCACGGGGTCGGCGCGATGCGCAAATACAGTATCGGCGCGATACTGCTCGACAAAGCCGACCCGTCGCTGATCATCGGGCGCACACCTAATCCAGTTCTCATGGCGTCAGAAGCCGATCGCGACGGCTATGTACCCAACGTCGTCTACACGTGCGGCGCCGTGAAAACTGGCTCCAGTCTCTTCATGCCGTACGGCTTCTCGGACAGCGGTATCGGGTTCATCAGCCTGGGCATACCAGAACTGCTTGGGTGCATGGAGTGAGGTTGCCATTGCGTTGGTCAGCCGCGGAACCAAGGGGGGCGCCGTCTGTTTACCCTAATCGCCCGACGCGGGTGTTGGAGACACGACTATGTCAGAGCGCAACACGACATCTTCGCCTGAGGAAAAGCGGGTCATCGGCTCCGAGCAGGCGCGCGGTGGCGTCATCAGTGGTCGTGTGATCACCGTGCTGATTGCTGGATTGATTTTGTCGGGCATAGCGATGTGGTTTCTGCTCGGTGTCAATTGGCGAACGCCGTGATCACACTTGCCCTGAGCCGCATGTCAGCTAGTCTTGCCGGGCAATGATTGGGCACATGGTCCTGCGAGGTGTCACAGATGGCTAGTTTCTCCAAGACCTGGACGTTTCACGACAATGCCTGGCACGAGGGCAACCCGCCGATCATGGGGCCGCGTACACACGCCTTCTGGCTCGGCTCATCGGTGTTTGACGGTGCGCGCTATTTTGAGGGCGTGATGCCCGACATCGACCGGCATGCGATGCGCATCAACGAGAGCGCGCGCAAAATGAACATGAACCCGTTCAAGACACCCGACGAGATCGTCGGGCTCGTTCGCGACGGCGTGAAGAAATTCGATGGCAAAACGGCTCTGTACATTCGGCCCATGTACTGGTCCGTTGGGGACGGGCCGGCTTCTGTCGGGACCGACCCGGAGAGCGTCGACTTTTGCCTGTCGCTGTGGGAGGCGCCATTGCCCGACGTGACGGGCGGACGCGTGTGCGTGTCGCCGTTCAGGCGACCGACGCTCGAGACGATGCCGACCGATGTCAAAACCGGGGCTTTGTATCCAAACAATGCGCGCGCGGTCAAAGATGCAATGCAGCGCGGTTATACCAACGCGCTCGTGCTCGATATGCTTGGCAACGTGGCTGAAACAGCGACCTCGAATATCTGGTGTGTCAAGGACGGTGTCGCATTCACGCCGATGCTCAACGGCACCTTTCTCAATGGCATCACGCGTCAACGAACCATCCAGTTATTGAAGCAGGATGGTGTCGAGGTGATCGAGAAAACTTTGCGCGTCGAGGATATTCTCGGTGCCGACGAAGTTTTCACGACCGGCAATTATGCCAAAGTGATGCCGATCACCAAAGTCGTCGACCGCGAGCTGCAGCCTGGACCGATGATGCGCCGCGCGCGCAAGCTGTATTGGGAATTCGCACATCAGAAGGGACGATGAAGATCTCGCGGTATCAACGGGCGACGGCCGCCCGTTGATTAGATTCGTCGATCACACCCAGATCGCCCGAGCGGATCACTTTTTCTTCGCGGCCGCCACTTCGGCCTCACTGAACATCACAGATTTGCCGTCGACGAACGCCCAGTCCTTCATGGCGCCTTGACCGCTCTTCTGGGTCGTCAGGCCGACCCATGCGCCCATCGACAATTGCTGATCGGCGGCACGCATCGTGGCCTTGCCGGCAATGGTCTCGAACTCCATGCCTCGCAAGGTCGCCGCAAGCTTCTCAGTGTCGGTGGCGCCGGCCTTGTTGATGAGATCACGCACGAGATAAACGACCACGTAGCCGAGAAACGAGCCGAGACGCGGCGTATCGTTGAATTTGGCGCGATAGGAGTCGACGAACGCCTTATGCGCAGGTTCCGTGATCTGTTCCCACGGATAACCGGTCACGATCCACCCTTCCGGTGTCTCATCTTTCAATGGCAGCATGTATTCCGGCTCGCCGGTCAGCAGCGAAACGACCGTTTTGCCGGTGAACAAGCCACGCGTGTTGCCTTCGCGTACGAAGGCCGTCAGGTCGGCGCCGAAGGTGACGTTGAAGATGGCGTCCGGATTAGCCTGTGCGATTGCCGATACCGTCGGACCGGCGTCGATCTTTCCGAGTGCCGGATACTGTTCGGCGACGATCTCGGCGGTCGGGTTCACCTCTTTGATCAAGCGCTTGAAACTCGCGGCCGCAGACTGGCCATATTCGTAGTTGGGGGCGACGATCGCCCATCTCTTGACGGCTTTCGCCTTGGCCACGTCGACCAGCATCTTGGTCTGCATGTACGTGCTCGGCCGGACGCGAAACGTGTACGGATTGCCCGATGCCATCGTGATAGAATCACTCAGCGGTTCGGAGGCGAGAAACAAGGTCTTCTTCTGATTGGCGAAGTCCGCGACCGCGAGGCCGACGTTGGACAGAAACGTGCCGACCAGCATCGAAACGCCTTCACGTGTCACCAACTCTTCAGCGACCCGCACGGCGTCGCCCGGCGTGGCGCCGTCGTCGCGAATGACGAACTCCAGTCGACGCCCGCTGAGAACGCCACCCTTGGCATTGACCTCGGCCAGCGCCAATTCGATGCCGTTGCGGTAAGGAACAGCGAATGCCGCCATGCGTCCATAAGAGTTCAACTCACCGACCTTGACCGGTGCACCTTGTGCCACAGCCGCGCCGCCACTCGCAGCGACGGCTGCGGCCGACAGGCTTATTGCGCCGAATGTCCGACGATCGAGCATCGAGGTGATCTCCCTGGCCGGCAATGAGATATCCGGATCACGAGAAGGTTAGCAAACCCGTGAGGCGCGACAAGGGGGCCAAGATGACTGTTCGTTCAGATGTCGGCCTGTGCGTGCGACCGGTGTCTTGGTCGAAACAGCGGCGACCGACTGCGTTGACTGGTTGCGCGATCTGGTGTCCCGTCGCACATCAACCATCTCGCGAGCCCCGATGTCCGCCTCATCCGCTGCCCCTGCATCGTCGTTCATCGGTTTGACCGTGCAGCAGATCCTTGCATCCCTGGTCGGCTTCGACACGACCAGTGCCAAGACCAATATCCCGTGCGCCGAATGGGTCCGGGACTACCTCGTCGCCCATGGCGTCGAAACACACTATATCCCGGCTGCCGACGGCATTCATGCCAGCGTGTTCGCGAGCATCGGTGACAGCAGGACGGCGGGCATCGCGCTGTCGGGTCATATGGACGTCGTGCCCGTCACGGGACAGCCGTGGGACACCGATCCGTTCACGTTGGTGCGCCGTGATGATCGCCTCTACGGGCGCGGCACGACGGATATGAAGGGCTATCTCGCCTGCATGTTGGCCATGGTGCCGGAATTGACCGCAGCACGCCTGGTTCGACCGGTGCACCTTGTGTTTTCGTATGACGAAGAGGTCGGATGCACGGGTGTGCTCGAAATGATCGCAGAGTTTGGCAAAAGCTTGCCGAAACCCGAGATCGTCTTTGTTGGTGAGCCGAGCATGATGTCGGTCGTCGACAGTCACAAAGGTGGCTATCGCTTCGAGACGACAGTGTACGGTAAGGACGCACATTCGTCACGACCCAACATCGGTGTCGGTGCCATCTTCGCGGCCGCGGATCTGATCGCCGAACTGCGGCGCATGGAGCAACGGCTAAAACTATCGACACACAATCCGCGCTTCGATCCGGATCACCTGACCATCACGGTCAGCAATATCGAAGGCGGTGTCGCCCATAATATCATCCCGCCCAAGTGCACCTTCACATGGGGCGTTCGTGCCATGCCCGGTCATGATGCGCGCGTGCTTGCCGATGACCTGCAAGCCTATGCCGAGGCTGAGTTGCTGCCGGCCATGCGCGCCGTTTATCCCGCGTGCCGAGTCGAAACAACGGTGATGGGCGGCATCCCGCCGTTCTGGTCGGGTGAGGACAGTCCGTCACGCTCCATGGCCATGAAGCTCGCGGGACAAAACGAGACGTTCGCGGTGCCGTACGGGACGGAGGCCAGCCACTTCCAGGCCGCGGGTTGCTCGACTGTCGTCTGCGGTCCCGGCCATATCGACCAGGCGCACCAGCCCAACGAGTTCATCGACGTTTCGGAACTTGAAAATTGCATGGGCTTTCTGCGCCGCCTGAAGCAGCAGATCAGCGTGTGACGGCTGCGGTGCGGCGACGGTCACGACTTGTGTAAGCCGCATTTCTGCTATTGTTGTGCACGATTCGCGGCAGGCCACGGCTGCGAAACGACCAGATGCGGCGCCACGAAACGAGGGGGCACCTCCATGTTCGGATGGCGCAAGAAGCCAGAAGCCTTCGACTGGCACGCCTATGTGCGGACAACCATCAAACTGCGCCGTGAGGCGCGGCGTGACCGCATCGATGCGGCCCGTCAGGTTGCGTTGGAAAAAGCCCATGCGGCCGGTCAAGCGGTCGCCGCCGGATCGAAGGCCGCCGGCAAGGCCGCGGTTGCCGGCGCACAAGCCGGAGCCGAACAGGGTGTCAAAGGGGCGTCCTGGTTTGCCGTCAATCTGGGACGTGCTTTCGCCGCCGCTTTCGGGCCGCTGTTCGCTGGCATCGGACGGGCGGCCGGACCGGTGTTTGACAAGCTCAAAATATTCGATCTCGCCGGTCCCTTGGCGCTGATCGGCTTACTCGCGCTGTCGTCGGGCATGTATCGCGTTTATGCCCAGGCGGCCGATTCAGAGGCGATGATCGCGATTGCGATCGGTGCGCTGATGATTATCGCCTCGGCACCGGCATTGCTGCACCGCGTCGGCGTCGTCACGCCACGGGCGTGGATCGCCGGTTCGGTCGTGGTGGCCGGGATCGGCGCGGCGGCACTGGCTGCGCCGATCCTGTTCGATGCAGCGAAGCGTCCCGGGCTCGGCATGCTCGGCAATGTCACCTTGCCGGGGCGATCCACAGTGATCGAGGGACGCGCGCAAGCCGTCGCCGGTGATGCGTTGCGAATGAACGGCATCACCTACAAACTGACGGGTGTCGAAGCGCCCGAACGAGGGCAGGCGTGCATGCGCCCCGGCAAGCGGCGCTGGCGGTGCGGCGAGGCGGCTCAGGCTGCTTTGGAACGGCTCGTGCGCGGCAAAACGACGGCGTGCACAGCGTCCGGCAGCCCTGATGCTGCGGGTCGCGCCATGGCGACGTGTTTGGTCGATGCCCGAGATGTCGCTGCGGATCTGGTTCGCGACGGGCACGTGTTCGCCACCGTGTCGATGTTCGGCGGCTATAGCAGCCTTGAATCTGAGGCACGACAGAAAAAAACCGGTTTGTGGAACGGCGAAGCCGAACGGCCGTCGGAAAATCGCGCCAAGGTGTGGGAGGCAGCCAAGAAGTCGAGCCCTGACGGTTGCCCGATCAACATGCTGGGCTTCTGGGAGATAGTCACTCCTTCAAGTTTGAGATCACTTCCAAACACCGCAATGTGAAGCGCCATCCGCCTCAGAGCGCGGTGGTCGCTCGACAGCGCGATGATCGGCA
>JANOAW010000412.1:0-3832 GCA_031411355.1 Hyphomicrobiaceae bacterium
GTTGGTCAGTGATCCGGCTACGCCGCGTTCTATTGCCGAGCGCGTCGCGATCGTGATGGGCGAGATCGCTCAGGGCGAACTCGCCAAGACGGTGCCTGCAGCTGTGGTGCCGCCGGGGGACGCAAAGCCGGTTGAGACGAAACCGGCCGACACCAAGCCAGCCGACACCAAGCCGGCTGAAACCAAGCCCGGCGCCGTCGAGGCACCGGGGAAAAAGAAGAAGTAGCGCTCGACGCTGCAGGGGGATGTCGGGGATGACGATCGAACGACCGAACGCGCTCTCACATCGATCATCGCGTGCCGGCTTCCCGAGGCTCAGGACGCGGGTCGTGGCTGCCATCTGCGCGACGACATTGTTCGCAGGCTGCTCCGAGAGCCTGCCCAGTCTGCCAAAACTGACGGATCTCAATCCGTGGGCCGAAAAACCGGTGCCACTGGCCGGTAAGCGCGTCGCCATCATCGCCGAAGGTAATCGCGTCGGCGGCGATCTCGCGTCTGCCGATCGCCCGATGATGTTGCCGCCGCCTGCGCCGAACGATGCCTGGGCGCAACCGGGCGGAGGGACGGCAAACGCGGGCGGACATCTGGCTCTGAACAGTTCGATTCGTCAGGTCTGGTCGGCCGACGTCGGTCAAGGCTCGGGCAAATACGGCAAACTGAGTGCTAGTCCGATCGTTGCCGAAGGGCGCGTCTATACGCTCGATGCTGCCGGAAAAGTGACGGCGTTCAATGCTGCCAGCGGCGCTGTCGCTTGGCGCGTTTCAATCACACCGGATGGCGAAAAGAACCCGGCCAAAGGCTACGGCGGCGGCCTCGCCTACGCCGGTGGACGGGTGTTCGTCGTCTCGGGTTACGGATCGGCCATCGGCCTCGAGGCTGCGTCGGGCAAGAAACTGTGGGAGCGCCCGTTGGGCGTGCCGATCCGCTCGTCGCCGACCGCGACCAGCGAACGGTTGTTTTTCGTCACGACCGAAGGCGAACTGTATTGCCTGTCCACCGCCGACGGCGCTGAAAATTGGAAATTCAAGGGCGAATCCGACAAGCAAAGCTTCATCACCAACGTCAGTCCGGCGGTCGACGGCGACACCGTCGTGGCACCGTTCGTGTCGGGCGATATCGTTGCGGTCAAAGTTGCCACAGGCCAGGCCGCTTGGACCGAGAGCCTTGCGCGCACGCGGACGGCGTCGTCGCTAGCCGCGATGAGCGACGCTGGCCGGCCCGCCATCGACAGCGGTGTCGCTTTCGCCGTCGGTCATGCCGGTCGCATGGTCGCGACCCAGATGCGCAACGGGGAGCGTTTGTGGTCGTTGACGGTGCCGAGCATTCAACAGCCCTGGATCGCCGGCGACAGTGTGTTCGTCGCCGACACGACCGGGCAGCTGATGGCCGTGACACGACGGGACGGCAAAGTGGCTTGGACGATGAAATTGCCTGGTGATGGGACCTGGTCGGGGCCGGTCTTGGCGGGCAACCGCCTGTGGGTCGCCTCGAGCAAAGGCCAGCTGGTCAATGTCGATCCAGCGACCGGTAAAACGGCCGGCACGCAGGACATCGGCGCCCCCGTCTATATCGCGCCGATCGTCGCGGGCGGTCGGCTGTACGTTCTCACCGACAAAGCACGCTTGATCGCGTTCAACTGAGCAGCGCGGCGTCGGGCGGCGCCGATGGCAACGGATCAACGTCGTTCGTGGTTTTTATCATGGCCGTGGCCGCGGCCGTCCAGGCATGATCGAACAGCGCCTGCGGGTTGCTGGTGCCAGAGTTACGCACGGCCAGGATCGCGCGGCCGAAATCAGCCGTCGTCGCCTGTGTTGGCACCAGGGTCAGAGCGCCTGACCGCAGCGCCATCCGGTAGGACTCGTGATGATCGAACTCGTGCGCATCAGGTGGCGCATTGACGACCACGGGGCGCCCAGACAGCAAGGCTGCGAAGACACTCGCCCGACGCGATGTCAGGCCTTCGTCGAAACGATAGGCGAGAACGTCGCACGCCCCGAGCGCGGCAAAGACCGGCTGCGTGTCTGCGATGTAACCCGTCACCGTGACGTCGTCTGCCAAACCCAGGCGGGTGACTTCGCTTTTGAATACGGCCTGCACGTCGACGGTGGCGTCGCGAACGAAGTCGCCGACAAAAACGGCGTGAACGTTGTGTCCGCCGGCCTTGAGGGTCGCGACAATGTCGAGCAAGGCGCCCGGTTGCTTGCGGGGGTAGATACTGCCGAAGGTGCCAAGAACAAGGGCACCGGCGCTCTTGCGGGCATGCAGGCTCGCGGCAAGAGCGGTGTCGTGCATGCCGGTGGTGGCGCGCGCGGGTGGCTGCAGGTTCGGCGGGATCGGCAACAGATCGCGCACGCTGGTTGATACCGAGGCGATCCGGTCGGACGCAAACTGGGCGCGCACGACGGGTGATGAGAACATCAGGCGCGTCGCGAACGGCACGTACAGCCGGTAGAGCGCGCGGCGTTTCCAATCGAGATCGCCCCATTCATGTAAGACGAGGATCACGGCTTTACCGCGCCTGCGCGCCAGTGCCATGGCGCGGAGCGGGGCTGCCAGACGACGTTTCCAGGCGACCACCGGTAGCCCGATCACGATTGCATCGCTTGTCTCGAGGGCTCGGTCCAGAACGGCAATTTCGCCGGGTTGGCCGACGACGGCACAGGTTCGGTGCTGATCCGGCTGGGATGCGTTCATGCGCGCCGCGAGGCGACGCTGGAACTGCTCGACCCCACAGGGCTTACTCGTATCCGATATGAGGCTGAGGGTGCGCATGGCGGCGGATCATGCAACGGTTGCGCCACCTCACGGCCTGCGCCCGACGTGACAACGGTGCGCTGGCGGTGTTCGCGCCAGGACGTTACGATGAGGCAGCAGACAGGGGCTTACATGCTGCGAGTTGTTCCGCGCCGGCCTATTCGTGCGTCCAGATGGCGACCAGCCGTCGTCGCCGTGCTGGCGTGGGGTGGTTCCGTCGGTCTTTTGAGCTGTTGGGGGGCGACTGCACAGGAAAGCCGCTGGAGCCAACCGTCGTCGACGGTCGAAGTTCCCAAATCGCCGGCTGATCCGACAGCTGCCAAAGTCTTTGCGGTTTTCGACAAACACTGTGCTGCCTGCCATCAGGCGGGGCGAACGACGCTGACGTCGCCGGCCGGCGGTTTCGGCGGTATTCTGGATCTGCCGACGCTTGCCGCCGATGCGACCCGCATTCGACCAGGTGCCCCCGACGCCTCGTCTCTGTATACTTTGCTGCAATCAGCGCCCTGGCACGGCATCGATGCGGGCAAGGACGTTGAGCTCACGTCGAGCGATCTCGACGCGGTCAGAGATTGGATCGGTACACTGAAGGCGCCGACGACCTGCAATCGCACGCCGGTCGGCCGCGATGAAGCTGCCACCGCCGTCGGTCGATATCTGGATAGTGCTGGAGCCGCCGCCAAATCGAGCCGCTTTCTGACGTTGACCCACCTCTACAATGCCTGTGCGACCGACGCCGAAATGAAGGCCTACAGGCAAGCCGTCGCTGTCGCCGTCAACAGTCTGTCGTGGGGCTTGAAACCGATCGTGCCGGCGCCGGTCGATGCCGCCGAGACGATTTTACGTGTCGATCTCGCCGCCATGGGCTGGGACGACGGGCGGTGGAACCGGCTGCTTGCCGCCTATCCGTATCGTGGCATCGAGCCCGAGGCCGCCGATCTGGCACTCGCCGGCGCCATCCGTGGCGATTGGTTCACCGTCGCCGGGCTGTCACCACCGCTTTATTACGAATTGCTTGGCTTGCCGGATCGGTTGTCGACCTTGACCGCCAGCCTGCGCGTCGATCTCGCTGGCGATC
>JANOAW010000413.1:0-2114 GCA_031411355.1 Hyphomicrobiaceae bacterium
GAGCACACGGCCTGGATATCGAAAGCCGCCCCTTTCGTGATGCCGAGAGCATGCTGGATTTTGACGGCGGTCGCCGGGAACGTGCGATCAGGCGTCGCGGTCGCGCAGATGACGAGGTCGATGTCGATCGGATCGATGCCGGCGCGCACGAGCGCCTTCTTGGCGGCGGCGATACCGAGATCGGACGTCAGTTCGCCGTCACCGGCGATGTGACGCTGACGTATGCCCGTGCGTTCGATGATCCAATCGTCCGTCGTGTCGACGATTTTCGACATGTCAGCATTGGTCAGGATTTTTTTTGGCAGATGCGCTCCGACACCGCGCAGGACAGATCGTATGACGGCCACTTGGCTACCTCACGGCGGAAAGCCGCACGAGTTCATTGCAGGTGTCGATGGCAAATCACGACCCGAAACGCAACCGACAGGCTTGCGAGCGCGGTGCGGTACTTCGTCGGACGGTCGCTGTGAGGCTGGGTTTCAAAGCGTGGGTTTGCCCGCGCACTTCAAATAGCCTGGTAAGTTGAATCTCTCGATTTTGTGCTTGAGGCACGAACCGCTTGCAGACCATTTCGAGCAGACTTTGCGCCAGCAAGGCGCCGCTTCGAGGTTGCCCGCGGTGCCGACGAGCGTGGCCATCACAATGACAATACCGACGACAAGACCGGCGCGGATCGACATATTTGGCATCTAGGTGAACTCCGACAGCGGAGTCGAGTGTATCGCGCAGACGCCGATCACGTCCAGGCACTTCCGGCAGCTACTTCCGGCGTCACGCTTTGGGCGCCTGCGCCTTGCTCGCGATGGCGTCGATTTTGCCGTGGAACGCCGTGAGGTCGGCATTGAGCCGCGCCACGATGCCGCTGCGCGCCATTTGATAGCCAACCTCGATCGCACTCGCAAAGCCCAGAGCATCGGTCCCGCCGTGGCTCTTGATCGAGATACCGTTCAAGCCAAGGAACGTGCCGCCGTTCACGCGACGCGGGTCCATGCGGTCTTTGAGCACAAGAAATCCACGCTTTGCGAGCAACGCGCCGATCTTGGACACCAGCGACGAGGTCATGGCCTCCTTGATATACGTGCCGATCTGCTTCGCGGTGCCTTCAGCCGTCTTGAGCGCGATGTTGCCGGCGAAACCCTCGACCACGACCACGTCGACGATACCCTGTCCGATCTGGTCGCCCTCGATAAAACCCCTGTAGTCGATATCGAGGCCCGGCTCCTTCAACCAGCCGTGGGCGATCTTGACCTCTTCGACACCCTTCATCTCTTCGACCCCGACGTTGAGCAGCCCGACGGTTGGTCGGTCCATGCCGTGGAGTGCGCGCGCCATCGCAGCTCCCATCAAGGCGAAATCGCACAATTCACGCGCCGTCGCGCCGACATTGGCGCCGACGTCGAGCACGATCGAGGGGCGGCCGATGGTCGGCCATTGCGCCACCAAAGCGGGGCGATCGATGCCCTCCATCGGTCGCAACATCAACATGGACAAGGCCATCAGCGCACCGGTGTTGCCGGCTGAGACAGCGAAATCGGCCTGCTTCTCGCGCACGGCTTCGAGCGCCAAGCCCATGGACGTGTTGCGCCCACGCCGCAGCGCCTGACTGGGCTTGGCATCCATGGCGACGACGAGATCGGTATGTTTGATGGTGGCGCGATTGGCCAAGGCGGGCACTTTGGCCAACTCTGGCGCGATCTTGGCTTCGTCGCCAACCAGCAGGAACGACACGCCCTTATGGCGCAAGGCCGCTATGCCCGCGCCGGGCACGGTCACGGACGGGCCATGATCGCCTCCCATGGCGTCGAGCGCAATGATTCTAGGCTCTACCATTGGTTTGGTTTCGCTCAATCCCGAGCCGAGGCCGCAGAGCCACGTCCATACGCCGAATCTCGCTCGCAGCATGAACGCTGCTCACGCGTTGTCCATAGCGTGTCGGCGCCGCGCGACAAAGGGGCGCTGGTGCGGCGCGTTTGCAGATGCGGAGTGTACGTGACGTGTCAGACGATGGCGTACGGCATCGGCGCCAACCTTGCCGCACCCACGAGAACCTCAGCCGCCAGCATAGCCGTGACGTCAGGCCATTCTTCAGTCCGCACCACTTGGGCCATGGCGGC
>JANOAW010000414.1:0-3918 GCA_031411355.1 Hyphomicrobiaceae bacterium
CCGAGGAGTTTGGCCATGGCCAAGGAAAAATTCAATCGCGAGAAGCCGCATTGCAACGTCGGCACCATCGGCCACGTCGACCACGGCAAGACCACGTTGACAGCAGCCTTGACGGTCGTGTCGCAGGCTCGCGGTTGGACCAAGACCGCCATCGCCTATGACGAAGTCGCCAAGGCGTCCGAGTCGCAGGGCCGTCGCGATCCGACCAAGATCCTGACCATCGCCACCTCGCACGTCGAATATTCGACGCCGAACCGCCACTACGCCCACGTCGATTGCCCCGGCCACGCCGACTACGTCAAGAACATGATCACGGGTGCCGCCCAGATGGACGGCGCGATCCTGGTCGTCTCGGCCGTCGACGGCCCGATGCCCCAGACCCGCGAACACATCCTGCTTGCCCGCCAGGTCGGCGTGCCCAAGATCGTGGTGTTCCTGAACAAATGCGACATCGTCGAAGACCAGGAGTTGCTGGATCTGGTCGAGATGGAAGTGCGCGAGCTGCTGGTCAAGTATCAGTTCCCGGGCGACGAAACCCCGATCATCCGTGGCGCCGCCGTCAAGGCGCTGCACGGCGAGAAGGGCCCGCTGGCCGACGAAGCGATCCTCAAGCTGTACGAAGCTCTCGATACGTTCATTCCGATCCCGGATCGTCCGAAGGATCTGCCGTTCCTGATGCCGATCGAAGACGTGTTCTCGATCTCGGGTCGCGGCACCGTCGTCACCGGTCGCATCGAGCGCGGCGTAGTCAAGGTCGGCGAAGAAGTTGAAATCGTCGGCTTGCGCGACACCCAGAAGTCGGTCTGCACGGGCGTCGAGATGTTCCGCAAGCTGCTCGATTCGGGTGAAGCTGGCGACAACGTCGGCTGCCTCCTGCGCGGCATCGACAAGGAAGCCGTCGAGCGTGGCCAGGTGCTCTGCAAACCCGGCTCCGTCAAACCGCACAAGAAGTTCAAGGCCGAGGCCTACATTCTGTCCAAGGACGAAGGTGGTCGCCACACGCCGTTCTTCACCAAATATCGTCCGCAGTTCTATTTCCGCACGACCGACGTCACCGGCACGGTGACCTTGGCCGAGGGCACGGAAATGGTCATGCCGGGCGACAACGTTTCGGTCGATGTCGAGCTGGTGCAGCCGATCGCGATGGAAGAAAAAGTCCGCTTCGCCATTCGTGAAGGCGGCCGCACCGTCGGCGCCGGCGTCGTGACCAAGATCGTGGAGTGATCCGGGTGGGGCCGGTCCTTTGGGATCGGCTCTCACGTTTTCCGTAACTGTCGACGTCCCGGCGAGCTGACCATGCAACAGAACATCCGAATTCGACTTAAAGCCTTCGACCATCGGGTCCTCGATGCCTCGACGCGCGAGATCGTAAATACGGCGAAGCGCACAGGAGCGGATGTGCGCGGACCAATCCCGCTGCCGACCCGCATCGAACGCTTTACGGTCAACCGGTCGCCACACATCGACAAGAAGAGCCGTGAACAGTTTGAAATGCGCACGCACAAGCGTGTTCTCGACATCGTGGATCCGACACCTCAGACGGTCGAGGCTTTGATGAAGCTCGATCTGGCTGCTGGCGTCGACGTCCAGATCAAGCTCTGAACGTTCGCCTGATCTGACTTTCGCATGAGCTGTGCCTTCCTGGCACAGTTCGATGACCCCTGAATGACAAGGAAGGAATGCGCGGATGCGTTCCGGAGTGATTGCACAGAAGGTCGGCATGACCCGCATCTTCACCGCGACGGGGGAACACGTTCCCGTCACGGTTTTGAAGGTCGACAAGCTGCAGGTTCTTGCCCATCGCACGCAAGATACCAATGGTTACACGGCGCTGCAGTTGGGCGTTGGCGAGCGCAAGGCGCAACGCGTATCGCTCGGCGAGCGCGGCCATTTCGCGAAAGCGAAAGTGGCGCCCAAGCGCAAGGTGGCGGAGTTCCGTGTTTCCGCGGAAAACCTCATCGAGATCGGCGCCGAGATCACCGTCGACCATTTCGTGCAGGGGCAGTTCGTCGATGTGACGGGCACCTCGCAGGGTAAAGGGTTCGCCGGTGCCATGAAGCGCTGGAACTTCGGTGGTCTGCGCGCAACTCACGGCGTCTCGGTGAGCCACCGCTCGCACGGTTCGACCGGTCAGCGCCAAGACCCCGGCAAGGTCTTCAAGGGCAAGAAAATGGCTGGTCACCTCGGCGACGAGCGCGTGACCACGCTGAACCTGCAAGTTGCGGGTGTCGACAAGGACAAGGGCCTGATCCTCGTGCGCGGCGCAGTGCCGGGTTCCAAGGGTGGCTGGGTCTACGTCCGTGATGCCGTCAAGATGACCGCTGCGAAAGATGCACCAAAGCCAGGTGCGTTCCGTAAGGTCGAGCCGTTCGAAATGCCGGCGAAAGCCGACAAGAAGAGCAAGTCGGAGGCGTCGTCGTGAAGGCGCAAGTTCAAACACTGGACGCTGGCTCGGCCGGCGAGATCGAACTCGCGGATGCGATATTCGGTCTCGACCCCCGCCCGGACATCCTGCATCGCATGGTGCGCTGGCAGCAGCTCAAGCGCATGGCCGGAACTCACGCGACCAAAGACCGGTCGGAAATCAACGTGACCGGCAAGAAGATGTACAAGCAAAAGGGCACCGGTGGTGCGCGTCACGGTGACAAGTCTGTCCCGCAGTGGCGCGGTGGTGGTAAGGCGTTCGGTCCCAAGCCGCGCAGCCACGCCATCGACCTGACCAAGAAGTTCCGCGCGCTTGCGTTGCGCCATGCTTTGTCGGCGAAAGCCAAGGCGGGTGAAATTCTGGTGCTCGACACGGCGCGGTCGTCGGACGGCAAGACTGCCGCCCTGCGTGAGCGCTTCGAGAAGCTCGGTTTGACCAACGCGCTGTTCATCGACGGAGCCGATCTCGATCCGGCTTTCGCACGGGCGGCCCGCAACCTGCCGAACATCGACGTTCTGCCCATTCAGGGCATCAATGTCTACGACGTGCTCCGCCGCAAGCGCCTGGTACTCACCAAGGCCGCGGTCGAAGCGCTCGACGTTCGGTTCAAGTGAGGCAGTCATGGCGCACTCAAATTACGACGTCATCCTGTCGCCGGTGATCACCGAGAAGTCCACTTTGTTGCTCGAACAGGGCAACCAGGTGATCTTCAAGGTCGCCAAGATGGCAACCAAACCGCAGATCAAGAAGGCGGTCGAAGACCTCTTCAAGGTCAAGGTGAAGGCGGTCAACACGATCGTCCACAAAGGCAAGTTGAAGTCGTTCCGCGGCATCCGTGCCCTGCAGAGCGACACGAAGAAGGCGATCGTCACGCTCGAGCCCGGGCATTCGATCGATATTAGTTCAGGGATCTGAGCTCATGCCGGGTTCAGGAGCCGCATCGGGCGGTCCCTGCAACTCTGCACTCCAAGGACTGAGCTGAGGACGTAAGTCATGGCATTGAAGACCTTCAATCCGACATCGCCGGCGCTGCGCCAATTGGTGCGCGTCGACCGCAGCCATCTGTGGAAAGGCGCCCCCTTCAAGGCGCTGACGGTCGGCAAGACAAAGACCGGTGGTCGCAACACCCACGGCCGCATCACCACGCGCCACATCGGCGGCGGGCACAAGCAGTCGTACCGCATCATCGACTTCAAGCGCACGAAACTCGGTATCAGTGCCAAGGTCGAACGCATCGAATACGACCCGAATCGCACGGCCTATATCGCGCTGATCGGCTATAAGGACGGCAAGAAGAGCTATATCCTGGCGCCGCAGCGTCTCGCGGTTGGCGACACGGTCGTTGCCGGCAAGAAAGTGGACGTGAAGCCCGGCAATGCGATGCAGCTCGCATCGATGCCGATCGGCACCATCATCCACAACATTGAAATGAAGCCGGGTGCCGGCGGTAAGATGGCGCGATCGGCTGGCACCTACGGCCAGCTCGTCGGCCG
>JANOAW010000415.1:0-4972 GCA_031411355.1 Hyphomicrobiaceae bacterium
CGCCGACGAACGGCGGCTCGGCCCTCAAC
Source organism: Hyphomicrobiaceae bacterium (assembly GCA_031411355.1). Lineage (GTDB taxonomy): Bacteria > Pseudomonadota > Alphaproteobacteria > Rhizobiales > Hyphomicrobiaceae > JABFRJ01. The sequence goes on from JANOAW010000415.1 coordinate 30, forward strand.
GGATGGATCGCCACGCCGAATTCGTTCCAAGCTGAAGTTTATGCCTCACAAGGCTGGGACGCCGTCACCATCGACATGCAGCACGGCGCCAACGACATCAACGACATCATCCCCGTGTTGCAGGCGATCAATCTTGCCGGCCCGACGGCGATGGTACGGGTGCCGTGGAACGATCCATCGTATATCCAGCGCGTGCTCGACTGCGGCGCCTACGGGGTGATCTGCCCTATGATCAATTCGGCGAAAGAGGCGAAAGCGTTCGTCTCCTCAGGTCGCTATCCACCCACAGGTACGCGGTCCAATGGCCCGTTCCGAGCCAGCCAATTCGCCGGCGCCGACTACCAACAACATGCCAATGGCGAGATCCTCCTGTTCGCCATGATCGAGACCACCGAGGCGATGAAAAATCTCGACGCCATCCTCGCGGTCGACGGCCTCGACGGCGTTTACGTTGGCCCGACCGATCTCGCCTTGTCCCTCGGCAGACCAGCGACGCTCGATCCGACCGACAACGATGTCCTGGCTGCCATGAAAACCATCGTCGACAAGACGCGCAAGGCCGGTAAAATCGCTGGCGTCCATACCGATGGCCCGAAAACGGCCGGCAAGCGTTTCGCCGACGGCTATCAATTCTGCACGCTGTTGAACGATATCCGCCTGCTCGCAAACGCAGCAAATGCCTGGGTTCGCGAAGCCAAAGGCATGGCCAAAGGCGAAACATCCAAGAGCTACTGAGCGATGATCGGCGCCATCACGCGGCCTAGAATTTTGCCCGGCGCGCGCAGCGCCGGGTCCGGCAGCCGTTGTCGCCAGACTCTTTCGGCGCCGACTTGTGCCAGTCCAACGCTGTTCTTGCTGGACTGGTGATGTATAGGCGCTTGCAAAGCCTGAAGAACTAACCTACCCACAGACCTAACCCGGCCTGCACCCGTAGCTCAGCTGGATAGAGCGTTGCCCTCCGAAGGCAAAGGTCACAGGTTCGAATCCTGTCGGGTGCGCCAATGAAATCAAGAACTTAGAGCGATGCCAGTATTTCCGAATTTGGCGCTGGCACCCCAATAGCACCCCACTTTACCGACCCCGGCCGGCGGCACGCATCCGCGATGGCCCCGTGTGTCCGCGTTATTCCCCGCCGTTCCGCGTCCCAATTGTCACAACTCGAGTTCCGCCATGTCCCGACCCATTGCGCCTGCACTTCCGACCCCGACCATCGTTGCCGAGCACATCGCCCGCACTTGGGCACTATCTCAGCGGGCCGACCGCGCCGCGGCCTCGACATGCTCGCCCAATGCCACTCCAAAGGAACGGGCCAAGGCGTCCGCCGTCCACGACGAAGCCGGGCGCCGCGTGTTCCTGCTGTGGTCCATGCTGTCGATGTCGGAGCCGGCGACGACGGCTAACGCATTCGTGCTCGCCATCCGCGCACACGACCTCGCAACCGATCTTGCGAGCCCCGGCATCGCTGATGCCAAGCAGACGGCTGAGGCCATGGCCGAGCTTCGCCAGATCACCGGCGCACTCGCAACGTTCCTCGGCCGCAGTGCCGGCGCGACCGCCGCGGCGCTGGGCCTTGGCGAGTGGTTCGCCGAAGCATCTGCGGACTGGCCGCGAGCCTCGGCACTGCCGTCGTTGAATGCTGCGGTCTGTGCAGACATGCCGGCAGATGCCGGCGTTACCGCGGCGTGACCACCTGCCGGGTCGCAGTCACCAGCGGCCCGGCATTTCGCAACGGCCGGACCGACAGAGCCGCGGGTCCCTTTTGGCCCCTCCCCTGCACCGCGGCGGCAAGGCAGCCCGGCGTTCGGGGGTTTTTGTGGTCCGAAAATCATCACTTCGGTTTCGGTTTGCGACGCACTCAAGCACAATGAAATCAATGCGTTGCGCAAGGTGAAAGCGCAATGAAAGCGAAATGACGCTGCCTGGGGCCGGTTTTCGGTCCGACCGCGTGGCTTGCGCCGGCGCGCGAACACGGCGAACAAGCCGCATCGGGGGCAGGCTCGCCATGCATCGACTGAACACCCAACCCAAATTCGCATTGCCAAGCCCACCGGCGTCGCCGGTGCCGACCATCCCGCGTCGCCCGCCGACCATCGTTCGCAGCATGCCGAACGCTGCCGACCATCCGGGCACGTCACCGGCGTCGCCCGTGACCGCCGGTCTCGCGTCGGACTTCGTGCGCTGGGCCGCCGAACACGGTCTTGATCGCGCGTGGACAGTCGATGACGTGTGGTTCCTAGCCAGCGAAGACTTCGCCCCAGCGCTGGGCCTCATGTTGCCGCCGCGTCGCGTGTTCCTTGGCGCCTTGCAGAAGGTGGCCGGCGTCGCCGTGGCCTATGACCGTCGCATCTACAGCCGCGACGGACGCTTGAAAGGCAAGACGACTGTCTACAGCTTGCCCGACGTGACCGAACCGGTTGCTTTGGCAGGCTGATAGGACGCGCACGTTCCGTATTGACGCGCACCCGTCCGTCACGACGGCTACTCTTGATGATTACGCATCGTGCGTATATGGTGAGGCACATGCAGCGATGGACCGCCGACCAACTGACGTGGTTCGGCGTCCAGGACGCGGCGAGTGAACGTGACGTGATCACGATTCGCATCAGTACACCGGCCGGACTGATCGACATCATGGGCGATGTGCGGTTGGCCGGTCGGATATTGATCGCCGAACGCGTCCACATCCAAGGCGCGAAACCGCATGCGCTCGGGCTCGTGAACTTGCGCACTCTGGCTGAATTCGTGCTCGAAAGGATCGACTGTGATGAAGCCCGAATTGAAGGCGCTGTTCGAACGACTGGGGCCAATCCAGGACATCGGCCGCGTCCCCTCAGGTTCACCCGCAGACATCGTGCTGCGCCCTGACGGCGCGCTCGCCGATGTGCGCACCATAGATGCCATCCACGCGCTGATCCGCCGTGGCGTCTCGTCCCGTGTCGCGATGGCCGCAATCGATGCCATGGCCGGCCGCGGCGAGGCCGTTGTTGAAGTGCCGACCATCGAACCGGGTCCGGGCTTCGCCGATGCATTGGCCGCGGCCGGCGTGCGTGTCGCGCGCCTGGCCGCAGTCGAGCGCGCTGACGTGCGCGCGATACGCGAACGCTTGGGCCTCACAGCGTCGGCATTCGCCAAGCGCTTCAGCTTAAACCCGCGCACGGTTGAAGGCTGGGAACAGGGGCGTCCGATCGACGATATCGCCAACGCCTACCTTCACGCCATCGCCGCCGCACCCGACGCGGTAGCTCGGTCTTTCGAAACGGCGCTGGGTTGAGGGGTGCTGTGTTAGATCTGAGCGGCGATAATGAATTCCGTGGCAGCGGGACGGCCGCTTGCCGACCATCTTTCAATCGCCGCCGACCATCCCGGCAGCCCAGCGCGTGCCCGGCAACGTGCCGGATGGTCGGCAAGCGGCTGATTTCCGTTCTCGCATGCCGGATGTGCCGATTTGAAAGGCTTTTCGGCTCACGAGAACGGAAACGGAAATGACGATTTTGAGGCCGCAAAAACCGCCGAATGCCGGGCTGACGCCGCTGCGCGGTGTGCGGGAGGGGGCCAAAAGGGAACCACGGTCGGCAGGCTTGGTCGAGTGCCACTCGCCCTCACCGGATCGCACCCCAGCGCCGCAGGATCGACAGCGCATCGTCGACCGTGGCCGCAGTCGCTATGATCGCCCCGGCGGCAGTGAGCGCCGTATGCATGCCGCGCTGGGTCGCACTCAGTCTGCCGCCACGCCGCTTCAACTCAAGCCCATGCAGCCGGCCGGCAATGAGCACGAACAGGTCCGGCATCCCAGCGCGCACGCCGAACCGGGCAAGCTTGGCGCCATCACGGGCGTCGCGCCGCTCGCCGTTGGGTGTGTGCCACCACACGACGCCAGGCCGAGCGAGCCGGCGCAAGGCGTCCACGACGGCCGCGTGAATGTCGGCCTCGGTAAGTTCCGGTGCGGAAGGCTGCCGACTTGGTTTCGCACCTACGGCCATGGGCAGCGAACCAGCGTGACGCGCCGTGTGCGCGGCGAACTGGGCTTCGGTCCACCGGGTCATGATGCTCCGATGCGCTTCATTGCCCGCAACGCCGCGGTGCCCGCCTGTGTGAAGGTTTCGCCCCGCTTGTTGCCAGACGCAAAGCGCGCGAAGCCGCCACCCACCGCGCGCCGACTATCATCGCCCGCGGGTGGGGGGTTAAGGGGGAGGGGGGGGGATGATCTAGGTCTGACTCTTCTTCTCCCTCTCTCTCTCCTTCTCTATTGTCGCTTTTTCGCTGAGCGGCTGCTTGTTCCGAACCACTGAAATTCAACGATTTTTGCCCTGTTTCGGGTGGTGCTCGCATCGAACTCGCGCCGACTTCGCCAAGTTTTTGCGAGGCTTTCGGCGCCAGTTCGCCCGCGGATCGCGCATTTTGCGATTTGGTTTCGCGCTGTTGTTCGCGCTCCCGCCAGACGCGCTCAGCCCGCGCATTGCTCACGCCCTCGGGGCCGACGGCAAGCTTGCCCCTCCCTTTCAGCCGGTCGCGAATGGAACGCCACAGGCGGGGACTGATACCGATCCGATGGCCCCACCACTGATCTTCCTTCAGCAAGGGCGTGCCGAAGATCATCAGCGCGTTGATCACGTCAAAATAGACGCCGCGCTCTTCAATGGTCAGGTCGCGAGTTCCGTCATGCCAGTCATCACTGTGCAACTTGAACCACGGCAGCGTACTTTTCTTCATGGCCGAGCACTCGCCGGCAGAACATGCCGCAAGAACGCCGCTTCACCGCCACGGAAGCCAGCGGCTTCTGCCGCGTCGTGAAGTATGCGGGCCGTCTCTGGTGTGAGGGTGATGCGCTTCAGTGCGCGGCGCGTCGGCCAGGAGGGTTCCGGTTGTGGCGATTGAGTCTCAGGGCTGTGCATTGGGTACGGATCATCGTTCGCGCGCTCGCCGAGCGCGTCGGTTTCTGATAT
>JANOAW010000416.1:0-1677 GCA_031411355.1 Hyphomicrobiaceae bacterium
GGATATCAAACCGCAATCTATGATCGTTCACTGTTGATCGTCACGCCAGCCCCTCGCACGGGGACAGCCCATGAAGACATTCGTGGCGCGAGCCGACCTCTCTCCCGGCACCGTCGTCGCCGCCTGATGACCTCCAGAAACCGCGTTGGCGAGACCGTCCGCCTGATGCCCTTCAGGCCGCATCGCCGAGTGGCGCGGGGCGGGTCAGGCGCTCGGTAAGGTCTGCAGGAGGTTGGAAGCGTTCGCCAAAGGCAGCGGAAAGCTCAGCACATCTTGCGACGAACACGTCGATGCCGATCGAGTGGATGAACTGAAAGACGCCCCCCGAATAGGCAGGGAAACCGAACGCAAGGATAGAGCCGATATTGCCGTCACGCTCGCTAGTGACCACATTCTCGTCAAGGCAGCGGGCAGCCTCGACTACCATCCGGTACATCATGCGATCGCGCACGTCTGCATATTCGATCGGCGTGTCGCCCCCGAATAGTTCGGTCAGGCCGGACCAGAGCTGCTTGCCGCCGGCAGGCAGATAATCATAGAAGCCCGCGCCTGCATTTCGCCCCGCCCGGCCTCGCTCGCACATTAGTTCGCACAGCTCGGCGCAAATCTTGTAGGTTTCCGAATAGTGATTGCCGAGTTGCTGATCGAGAAGGTGGTTCGTCTTGTGCGATCGCAGCAGCATATCCATCATCACTTCGTCCTGGACGGCGAGAGGGCCCACTGGCATGCCGCCATCGCGCGCGGCATTTTCGATGACGGCCGGATCGACGCCCTCCTTGAGGAGCCGGTCTCCTTCATCCGCGAACACAGCGAACACGCGGGAGGTGAAGAAACCGCGGCTATCATTAACGACGATCGGCGTCTTTTTAATCTGCTGCACGAAGTTGTATACGAACGCGAGCGTCTCGTCGCTGGTGTCCTTGCCGCAGATAATCTCGACAATGTGCATCTTGTCGACCGGCGAGAAGAAATGGAGGCCGACAAAGCCGGCGCGGCGATTGGAGGCTTCGGCCAGCATCGAAATCGGCAGTGTAGAGGTGTTAGTCGCGACGATTGCGTTATCGCCAAGCACAGCCTCGACTTCCCGGATAATCGCATGCTTGAGCGGCACGTCCTCAAACACCGCCTCGATGACCAGATCGCATGTAGCGAGATCATCCATCGCCACGGTCGGCAAGATACGGGCAAGGATCGCATCGCGCTCGGATTCCGTCTTTCGACCGCGTTCGACCGCCTTGTCGAGCAGGTCTTGGCTATAGGCTTTGCCCGCCTCGGCGGCATCCATCGTGATGTCCTTTAGAACGACGGCGACGCCGGCGCTGGCGCAGGAATAGGCGATGCCGCGACCCATCATCCCGGCGCCGAGAATGCCGACCTTCTGGACCTTTCTCTTTTCGAAACCCTTGGGTCGGCTTTCGCCTGCGCTGATCTCGTTCATTTGGAGGAACATCGTACGAATGAGATTCTCGGTGACGGGCGTCATCAGAAGCTCGGCAAAGGTCCGGCTCTCGATCAGCATAGCCGCGTCGAATCCGACCTGCGTACTCTCCGCTGCAACGCCTAAGATGCGTTCGGCGGCCGGGAGCAGACCCCTTGTCTTTTTGAAGATCATTCCCGGGAATACGGACATCGCCCCGATATTTTCCGGCGAAAACATGTTCCCGCCGGGGATAGTAT
>JANOAW010000417.1:0-2160 GCA_031411355.1 Hyphomicrobiaceae bacterium
GCGGCGCACGCGCTCCTTGTGCCGGGTCGCGTACGAGGCTGCGATGATACAGCCGAGCGACTGGGCGACGACGTCGGCGGTCGCGAGTTCCAACGCGTCGAACACATGCCGCAGGACAGCTGCATAATCCTTGGCTGCGGCCCAAGGTTTGCCGATCGGCGCCGACGGCCCGTATCCAGGTGCATCCCAGGCGATCAATCGTGGCCCATCCGGCCAACGGCGGAACAGGTCGGCAAACGAGTGCGCGCGCCCGCCGATGCCGTGGAGAAACACGATCGTCCGCTCGCCGTCACCATCGCGCGTCAACAGGTTGACGCCTTCGACGACCTCGGAAACCAGCGCATGTCGCGAGTGATGGGTCATGTGAACACGAAGCCGTTGTCGACGGGCAACGTCTGTCCCGTCAATGCCAGGGCACCTGCGGTCAACAGAAACGCGATCGTGGCGACCACGTCTTCCGGCTGTTGCGGGCCGGGCACGGCGCGGCCCGTCTCATAGAGCTGATGGCGTTCAGCCGGTACGTATTCGGTCGATTGCGTTTTCAGTATCCCGGGCGCGACGCAGGTGATGCCGATACCGCGTGGCCCAAGTTCGCGTGCGAGCGAACGCGTCATCGCCATCACGGCGCCCTTGCTCGAGGTGTAGGCGAGCAATTTAGGGGCGCCCCACAACGCCGTGTCGGACGCAACGTTGACGATGCGGCCACGCATGCTCGCCCCCAACAGAGGCGCAAAGGCGCGGGTGACGAGCCACGTGCCGCGCACATTGACCGTCATGACACGGTCCCAGGTCTCGATATCGATCTCGTCGAACAACTTGCCGCCGATGCCGGTCGCAATGGCCGCGTTGTTGACCAGACCATCGCAGCGCCCTTCATGTGTCGCCACATCGGCCGCGAGTGCCTCGATCGACGCGGGGTCCGCGAGATCGACGGCGACGAACCGCGCCTGCGCGCCGCTGTTCGTCAAGGCAGCAGCGGCGGCCTTGCCGTCGTCGACCAGCGTATCGGCAAGCACAAGCCGCGCACCGGTCTTGGCCAGCCCCGTCGCGAGTACGCGCCCGAGGCCGCGAGCGGCACCGGTGACAACGATGGTATGTCCTGCGAGATCGACCATCAGGCTTTGGGAACCTTGCGTAGGATCATGAAGCTCAACTTGGTGCCGTCGGGATCACGCACATAGCCGCCAAAAAACTCAGGCCCATAGTTCGGGCGCGGACCGGGGTCACCTTCGTTCGTTCCACCGTGAATCAGCGCCGCGGCGTGCGCGGCACGCACGGCGTCTTCGTCGCCTGCATCAAACCCGATCATGCCGCCATTACCCGGTACGGCGTCCTTTCGATCATACGGTAGACTGATCCAGACGCGCGCACTGTCTCGCAGGCGATAGCTGAAAGCAGCGCCGGGATAGTCGAATTCCGCGACGCCGCCGATCAACGGCAGCACGGCGGCGTAGAAGTGCCGCGAACGTTCTAGGTTGTTGCTGCCGATCATGAGGTAGCTGATGGCCATGTGATCCTCCAGGCACCTATTCCGCCGCCTGCAGGGTGCGTGCGTCTTCGGCTTCGAGTTGCGTGCGCGCGGCTTGTTTGAGCAGGACCCGAATACGCGAAACGCCGACGTCGTGCTGGTAGAGCATCTCACGCTTGCGCGCGTCGTCGGGCATCGCCTCGAGCATTTCCCGATCCTGCTCCAGCACGTTCCAATGGCGTGCCTCGAATGTACTGCGATAGAGAAACCGCCACGCTTCGCGCGCGAGGCCCGTGACCTTGCGCATGCGCCAGAAGTAAACGCGGCAGCGTCGCTCGTCGACGGGTGTGGTGAAGCCGATGATGCGGAACGGGCCGCCTGGGCCGCCAGCCGCGGGATAGGGAATATCGAGGCGACAATACATCGTGTCGTCGCGCACGACCATGTCGGTCCAATCGAAGTTTTCACCGACCTGGGCGACGCGGCTGACGACAAATCCGTCGTTCTCGGTTTTCGTGAGTTTCATCAGGTCTTGTTTCGAACCGAAGGCGAGCGTGAACGAATTGGCATGCAGATACGCGCCGTGCATGGGGTCCGCGAGATTATCGAGGGCGTAGCGATAATTACACTCCCACGCAGCCGAACAATTGAAACCGGTCCATTCAGCACTCGTAAACTCGGGCGGCATGACC
>JANOAW010000418.1:0-5224 GCA_031411355.1 Hyphomicrobiaceae bacterium
CGCGGCCAATGCCGGCTGGTATCAGGCACTCTCAGAAACACAGCGCAAAGGCTTCGACGACGCCGTTGCCAAGACCATGGTCGAGACGTTCGCGCAGCTGGAGCCGGCCCGCAAAGAGGCTATGAAACAAATGGCGGCCGGCGGCTGCGCTTTCCACACGCTGACCGATGCCGACTATAAACTCTGGGTCGAGGCGTGCGGTGAACAGCGCAAGGAATGGGATGAGTTCAAGATCAAGCTCGCCGGCTCCTTGGAGAACTTCGACAAATTCAAGAAAGCCGCCAATACCAAGGGTTCCATCACAGTGTCTGACATGTGAGGCAGGGTTTTTGGCGCACTCGACCACAACACGCGATGGCCTGGAGTTACCAGGCCATCGGCATACGACTGATTGAATAGCGACCACTATCGCGACACGCATGGCAAGTATGCGTTGTTTTTTACCGATGTACCGGGCGCGGGAAATTGAATACGCCGCGTCATGAAGCGCAGCTGTCCACCCAACCGCGATACGCCGCCGGCCGTCGCAGCGCGACGGCCGAGGACCACCCGATGACGGATCAGTCGCGTGACGACGGCTGGCGTGCGCTGCTGCGGCCTGCGACGTTGCCGATTTTGATCGTGTTGCTGTCGGGTGTGTTGCTGCATTCGATGAATGTGCTTCTGCTCGCGACCGTCATTCCGAGCATCGTCGCCGATATCCGCGGCGACGACATGATCGCTTGGCCGACGACCGCCTATCTGGCGTCGTCGATCGTGGCCACGACCGTCGCCGGCCGCTTGACGGCGAGTTTCGGCGCCGCCCGCGTTTTCTGCGGCGCGGCCATTTTATTCGCGCTCGGCGCCGTGGTCAGCGCTGCGGCGCCGACGATGCTGCACGTCATCGGCGGGCGATTTCTGCAGGGTTTCGGCGGCGGGCTTTTGTCGGCGCTGGCATACGTGCTGGCGCGCCAGGTGTTTCCCGTTGCGCTCTTGCCTCGCGTCTTCGCTCTGCTGACGAGTGTCTGGAGCGTTTCGGCGCTCATTGGGCCGCTGGTCGGTGGTGTGTTTGCGACTTTCGGCAGTTGGCGCTCGGCGTTTCTCGCGGTCGCCTTGCTGGCCGGCGGGCTCGGCCTGCTCGCCATCCGCATCCTGCCGTCGGGCGTCGGCGGCAGCACGGCGACGCGTGCGGTGCCGATCGGACTGGTGGCGCTTGTCGCCGGCGCGATTACGGTCTTGTCGATCTCGGCGATCGTGACTGACGTGGCGGCGAAAATGCTGCTTGCGGGCAGCGCACTTACCGCCATGACACTCATGGTACGTGCCAACGCACGGTCAGCGGCACCCCTGCTGCCGACCGATGCCTTCCAGGTCAGATCGGAAACCGGCCTCGGCCTCTGGATGGTGCTGTTGTTGTCGGTCGCCTTCAGTCCGGTACACATCTATGTGCCGATCCTGCTGCAGAAAATCCACGGCTTCGTGCCGATTGCGGCCGGCTACACGGTGGCTGGCGCCGCGATCTCGTGGACGTTGGCGGCGTTGATCACGGCGTCGTCCAAGCCGGCTGCAGCCGACAGACAATTGTTGATCGGACCGCTGCTGATCGCGTGCGGCATGCTCGTACTGGGAGCGACGCTCGAGCGCGGCCCCGTCGGCATCATTGTCGGGGGCGTGTTGCTCGTCGGCATCGGCATGGGGACGACGTGGTCGTTCGTTGCCCAGCGCGTCATGGCGCGGCCGCTGACCGGCGAGGGCGATCTTGCCGCATCGGCCGTAGCGACCGTGCAGCAAACCGGCTTTGGCCTTGGGTCGGCACTCTCGGGCATCGTTGCCAATCTCGCAGGTTTCACAGTCGATGCCGGCACTGCGGGCTTGGCTCAGACCGCGATCGCTGTGCCGGTCGTGTTCGCCGTGATTGCCTTTGCCGCCGCCGGTTTCGGCTATCGGCTGCGGCGCATCTCCGACGACGGCCGCGACCTGCGGTCCTGAACCGCACCCGCGCCTTTGACGACCTCGCCAATAGCTGCGACAGACCGCTCGCTCGTGCTTGGCAATGACAGCGGTGTGGAGCTGAACGTGCATCTACCTGGACTGCCACTCTTTTTCGCGCCGGTTTTGACCGGTGGGCTCGGCGGCGTCGCGCCCCTGTTGATGCCGGACGTGCCCGTTGCCATGGTGCTGGCGTTCGCCGCTCTCAATCCGGTCACCATCGCCGTCGCCTACATGCTCGGGCGCAGAGCCGATCAAGCCGCGAAAATAGTGATCGCTGCCTTCGCCGGCGCCTTGGCTGGGGCAGCGGTGTTGTGGCTCGGCACGTCCTTGCGCATCGACATGGTGTCGACGCCGGGACGCGCCGCCGGGGGAATTTTCGCGGCGGGGATGATTTTTGCGTTGATCCCCGCGGCGATCGGATATGTTCGCCGCACCAGCGATTCCGCGCCCCGTCACCAAGCCGCGATCAGACAGGACCGACAGCCATGAATTGGCAGCCGAACGGCACGAACGGTGCCGGTAACGGATCTGGAAACAGGCCGGACAACGTCTACAAATTCGAGCCGCGCCGCAGCCCCAAGGGTGAATGGCCGGTAAGCTCGTCGTTTCTCGGTCTGTCAGCCGCGTTTCTGATCATGGGCGGCATCATGATGTTCATGCCCCAGTTCGCCCGCGGCGCCGTGTTTCCGTTCGTTGTCGCGGGTTGGGTGATTTCGTTGTGCCTGCACGAATTCGGCCACGCCTATACCGCCTACAAATTCGGTGACGTGACGGTCAAAGATCAGGGTTATCTCACACTCGACCCGTTCAAGTATGCGGACCCGTTGACCTCGATTTTGTTTCCGATCCTGATCGTCGCCATGGGAGGCATCGGGCTTCCGGGTGGCGCCGTCTACGTCAAGACGCAGCTGTTTCGCGAAAGCTGGCAGAGGGCTGCCATGTCGGCGGCTGGCCCGGCGATGAACCTCGTGTTTCTGGCCATCGTCATGGCGTTTTTGCACCTGGTCGGGGCCCCGCCGGTGCTGTTCGCCGCCTTGTCCTTCATCGCTCTGTTGCAGATCACGGCGTTCGTATTCAACCTGATGCCGATCCCCGGGTTCGACGGCTGGGGCGTGATCGAACCGTGGCTGCCGCGCCAGGTGCGCGATTTCGGCAATCAGTTCGCGCCGATCGTCATGATCCTGGTTCTAGTGGCGGCGTTCGCGATACCCGGCTTCTTCAGTTTCATCTGGCAGATCGCCTTCATGATCGGCGATCCCATCGGCCTCGATTTCCGGCAGGCCGGCGCGGGCCTGCGCATGTTCCAATTCTGGCGTTGAACGCTGCGTTACTTACCCGCGCGCAATTGTGTGATTGTGCGCGTGACCGCAATGGCTTCCGGGTCGGTCTTGACTTCGATCACGGCCGGTTTTCCGCTGGCGAGCGCGCGTTCCAGCGCCGGCTTGAAGTCTGCCGTCCTGGTGACGGTTTCTCCATGAGCACCGAAGGCGCGTGCGAAGGCCGCGAAATCCGGATTGACCAGCTGCGTGCCGTTCACCCGCGACGGATACTCGCGCTCCTGATGCATGCGGATGGTGCCGTACATGCCGTTGTTGACGACCACAGTCACGATCGGCAGCTGGTATTGCATGCAGGTCGCAAGTTCCTGCGATGTCATCATGAAACAGCCGTCACCAGCGAAATTGACTACCGTCCGCTCGGGCATGGCGACCTTGGCTGCTATGGCCGCCGGCAGGCCGTAGCCCATCGAACCCGACGTCGGCGCGAGGCCTGAGCGCCAGCCGCGATAGTTGTAATAGCGATGCAGGAATGCGGCGTAGTTGCCGGCGCCGTTGGTTACGATGGCGTCGTCGGGCAACATGTCGGACACGGTCGTCATGACCTGCTCGAGCTGTACATCGCCGACCGTCGGCACGGGTCGGCGATAGGCCGTCGCCGCCTCACGGAGCGCCGAGCTGCGGGCAGTCCAAGACGGCTTCGGGGCGAGGTTCAAACCGGCCAGCGCCTTAGAGAAGTTTTCAGCACTCGAGGCGATCGGCAGATCGGCGCGATAGACGCGTTGCAATTCGTCGGGCGAGGGGTGCACGTGCACAAGCGTCTGCTTCGGGTTTGGAATATCGAGCAAGGTGTAACCCGACGTGGTCATCTCGCCCATGCGCGCGCCGACCACGATCAGCAGGTCGGCGTCCTTGATCGCCGCTGAAAGTTTGGGATCGATGCCGATGCCGGCGCAGCCCGCGTATCTGGCATGACGATTGTCGAAATAATCCTGATAGCGGAAGGCCGCGGCGACCGGCATGTGCGTGCGCGCGGCGAAGGCTTCAATGCGGTCGCGCGTTTCGCTACTCCAGCCGGGGCCACCGACGATCATCAGAGGGCGCTCGGCCTTGGCGAGCAATCCGGCGAAGGCGGCGTTGGCGTCGGGAGATGGCGCGAGATGGGGAATGATCGCCCGCTTGGCATCGGCGACGTCGGCTTCTGACGCCAGCATGTCCTCGGGTAAGCCCAGCACCACGGGCCCAGGACGGCCAGAAAGTGCCATATGATAGGCGCGGCTGACGTATTCAGGGATGCGCTTGATATCGCGAATGACGGCGACCCACTTCACGAATGTGCCGAGCACACTCTTGGTTTCCATTTCCTGAAACGCCTCGCGATCCTCGGTGTCGGATGCGGGTAGGCCGAGAAACAAAATCATCGGCGTCGAATCCTGCTGTGCCACGTGCAGGCCTGCCATGGCGTTGGCCAGACCCGGCCCACGGGTGACGAAGCACAGCCCCGGCGTGCCGGTCAGCTTGCCATAAGCCTCAGCCATCATGGCCGCGCCGCCTTCCTGTCGACAGATGATGGTCTTGACGCCCGCGCCATGAAGTCCGTCGAGCGCCGCAAGAAAGCTTTCGCCCGGCACCGTGAAGGCGGCCTTCGCGCCGTTCAGTTCGAGCTGATCGATCAGGATCTTGCCGCCATGACGCATGGGTTTCATTCGCTCCAGGGCATCGCGCCCGCCGGGTAGTCGTTTCCGGCTTCCCATCGCGGGGCTGAGCGACGTGGTCAAGCGCTTACGGGCGACACCACGGCAGCGTTCCCCAGGTGACAGCCGCGCCGGCCACCCAGTGCGATGAAGGGGCCATGCCAATCAAACCAGGAGAGTTTCCATGCAAGTCATCATCTTGACCCTCGTCGCCGTCGTAAGCCTCGCAACCAGTGCGGTCGCATCGCAAAAATTCGTCGGCAGCGGCCGAGTGGATGCTGG
>JANOAW010000419.1:0-10864 GCA_031411355.1 Hyphomicrobiaceae bacterium
AAAAATGCGCCCCATATTCCCAATCGGGCAGGCTGCACGATGGGTGGCCGGGGCAGGCCCGGCCATGACAGTGGGTGTGGTTGAGATAGGTCTGAAGTGAGTTGTCCACGCGCCAACATCCGTTTGCGGACATTTTTGCCCGCTCGGGGATAACGGAGCAGCGCGCCAGAGCTTATGCTTGGCCGCACCAGGGTAGAGCCAAAAAACCGTCGCGACTACGTGGCTTTAATCGTTTGCTAACTGCGATATTTTACGGCGGATTATCCGATGAAGTCATATCCTGTTTTTGGGGCGGACGAGTATCTGACCGCATCACGCGCCCGGCGCGGACGAAACACAGAGATCTGAGGGGTGTCGGATCATGGCAGTGGCAGCGCGGATGGAAGACGTTTGGACGGGGCATGTCGACATACGACAGGAAGCGGCGACGAAGCCGATCGATTTCACCTATCTTCGGCGTTTCACGCTCGGCAACAAGGACCTCGAACGTGAGGTTCTGTATCTATTCGCCGAGAGTGCGCCCGGTTATCTCAACGCGCTCGAACAGGCACGCACGGCCAAGGACTGGCACGACGCCGCGCACACGTTGAAAGGCTCGGCCCGCGCGGTCGGCGCCTGGCGCGTCGCAAGATCCGCGGAAGTCGCCGAAAAACTGCGTTTCGACGACGACACCGATCGCCGCGCATTCGTGCTCGACAGCGCCTACGAGGCCGGCGAAGAAGCGCTGCGGTATATTCTCGGCGTATTCCCGCGCTGATTTAAATCACAGCTCGCGCCTGACGATCGCAGCGCCATCCACGAGCGCTTTCAATTTTGCGAAGGCGAGTTCTCGCGGTAGATATTTCATACCGCAATCTGGCGCCGCGACCAGTTTGTCGGGCGCGACATATTTGAGGGCGGCGCGCAGGCGGCCGGCGACGACGGCCGGTGTTTCGATGCGCAGGTCGGCGAGATCGATGACGCCGAGAACGATGGTTTTGGAAGCCAACGCGCCGAGCACACCGAGATCGAGTTTCGGTTGCGCCGCTTCGATCGAAATCTGCGTTGCTGAACAGGCCGCGAGTTCCGGCAGAAATGAATAGCCGCTGGATTTGTGTTCGCCCGAGACGAGTGCCGCATAGCCAAAGCACAGGTGCACGACCGTCGTCACCGCAACGCCTTCCAGGGCGCGGTTCAAAGCCGGCACGGCGATGCGGCGGGCGGCTTCGGGATCGTTACGCAGCCACGGCTCATCGAGTTGGATGACGTCGGCGCCGGCGGCGACCAGGTCCTTCACCTCAGCGTTCACGGCCGCAGCATAGTCCATGACCATGTCGTCGGCATCGCCATAAAATTCGTTCGACACCTGCCGGCTCATCGTGAAGGGACCCGGCAGCGTGATTTTGGCGACGCGATCCGTGGTCCGGCGGAGAAACTGCATGTCGCGCACTTCGACCGCATGCGTGCGTTCGATGCGACCGATCACACGCGGCACACGTGAGATATGGCCCGACCGCTGTCGCACCTCGGCCGTCCGCGTCTGGTCGATGCCGCCGAGCGAAGTTGCGAAACGGTTGGAATAGCTCTCGCGCCGCATTTCCCCGTCTGTGACGATGTCGATTCCTGCCCGCTCCATGTCGCGCACGGCGAGCACGGTGGCGTCGTCCTGGGCTTGCTCGAGAAACTGTTCCGGGATGCGCCACAAGTCAGCGGCGCGCAGTCGCGGCACACTCTTGGCCAGCTGCGCTCTGTCGATAAGCCAGTCGGGCTGCGGGTAACTGCCGACGACGGTGGTCGGAATAAGGGGCGTCATAGTGTCCTCACCTCGAACGGCCGTTCAGCCGCGATCCGGTAGAACCCACGGTCTATCTGTTGCGAGCCGCATCCGATAGGCGCGCATCGCGGGCGCATGTTGCAACGTCAGATCGAGATCGTCCCAGCCGTTGAGCAGCTGCAGCCGTCGCACCGGATCGACTAGGAACGAAGCTTCACCACCGTCCCACGCGAGGCGCATGGCCTCGAGGTCGACCCGAACGCTCGGCGCGGCGGCGGTCTCGAGCCATGTCGCGAGCCGCGCGCTGTCGGCGTCGCTGACGATGGCCGGCAGCAGTCCGTTCTTGACGGCGTTCGAGGCGAAGATGTCACCGAACGACGGTGCGACGACGCAGCGGATGCCGAAATCCCAGAGCGCATAGACCGCGGCCTCGCGCGACGAGCCGGTGCCGAAGTTGCGACCGGCGACGATGATTTCGCAGCCGGCATAGCGCGGCTGATCGAGCGCCAGACCATCACGCGCTGCGCGTAGATCATGCAGCAGAAATCGGCCGTACCCAGCCGTTCGCGGACGGCTCATGAAACGCGCCGCGATCAGTTGATCCGTATCGATATTATCGAGCCGCAACGGACACGCGATCGCCGACAGGTGTTTGAACGGCTCCACGGTTTACGCCTCCCCGCGCAATAAACGCCGAACGTCAGTCAATCGGCCCGTCACCGCCGCGGCGGCCGCCATCGCCGGTGACATCAAATGCGTGCGCGCGCCGACACCTTGCCGGCCGCGAAAATTGCGATTTGTGGTCGAGGCGACGCGTTCACCGGCGGCCGCGATGTCGCCGTTCATCCCGACACACATCGAGCAGCCGGCATCGGCGAACACCAGCCCCGCCGCTTGAAACACGCGATCCAAACCTTCGGCCTCGGCGCGGCGTTTGACCTCGCTCGATCCCGGCGACACCAGACCCGGCACTTTGGCGGTGCGGCCTTTCAAAACCGCGGCCGCGGCACGGAGATCCTCGATTCGTCCGTTCGTGCACGATCCTATGAAGACGCGATCGACAGCGATGTCGGTGAGCGTCTCGCCGCCGGTCAAACCCATGTAGTCGAGAGCCTCTGTCACCGAACGCCGGCGCGCATCATCGCCGCGGGTCGCGTCGGGAACGCGCCCATCGATTGCGAGCGCGTCCTGTGGGCTCGTACCCCACGTCACCATCGGTGCGACGGCTGATGCCGACATCGACACCTCGCGATCGAAGTGTGCACCCGCATCGCTCCTGAGGCTGCGCCAGTGTGCGACCGCGCACTCGAACGCGGGGCCGCGCGGGGCGTAGGGGCGTCCGGCAATGTAAGCAAATGTCGTCTCGTCGGGCGCGATCAGAGCGCAGCGCGCGCCCGCCTCGATCGACATGTTGCACAACGTCAGTCGGCTCTCCATCGACAGCGCCGTGATGGCACTGCCGGCAAACTCGAGCACATGGCCACGTGCGCCGTCGGTGCCGATGCTGGCGATGACGTGCAGCGCCAGATCCTTCGCCGTGACGTGCTCCGTCAGCGCCTCGTCGACGATGACGCGCATGCGCGCGGGTTTGCGCTGCCACAGCGTCTGCGTCATGAGCACGTGGGCCACTTCCGATGCGCCGATGCCGAACGCATAGGCACCAAACGCTCCATGCGTCGACGTGTGGCTGTCGCCGCACACGATGGACAGGCCCGGAAGCGTCAACCCCAGCTCGGGCCCGAGAACGTGCACGATCCCCTGATCAGGATCATCCATATCGAACAGGCGAATGCCATGCGCCGAGGTGTTGGCGCGCAGCCCCGCTATCATGCCGGCGATCTCGGCATCGACGACGACAGGCCTGCCACGCGTCGGCACGTAGTGATCGGCGACGCCAAACGTCAACGATGGCTCGGCGACGGCGCGCGCCTTCTGGTCGAGTTGGCGAAACGCGTGATGCGAGCCCTCGTGCAGAAAATGCCGGTCGATCCACAGCAGTGCTTCGCCGTCGTCACGGGTCGCGACGACGTGGCTGTCCCAGAGCTTGTCGAACAGCGTGCGCGGCGTCATGAAGGTCCGATCTCCAGCAGCATGTCAGCGATGCTCGAGACGCGGCCCACTGGCCGGAGCGCGTCGATTGCGGTCGCGTGCACGTCTGGTGAAAAGGCAGCACACCCGTCTTCGAGCACGATCGTCTCGATATCGCGCACATGCGCATCCCGCACCGTCGAGGCGACGCCACCGTTGGTGACGATGCCCGCAACCAGCAAGCGTGTCACACCGAGCTTGCGGACGACCCACTCGAGCCGGCTCATGTAAAAGGCGGAATACGCCACTTTCTCGACCGCGGCGTCGACGGGTTGCAGCGCTTCGACCGTGGCGTTGCCCCACGATCCCGGCGCGAAATCACCTTTGCGCAGGAACGGCCGCATTTGTTTGAGATGCGGTGAAATCAGCGGCTCGCCGTCGCGACCGGGCACGAGTGTGAATTGCGTCGCAATGACCAGCCCGCCCTGGTCGCGCAGCGCGCGCAGTAACGGCCGCAGCCGCCCCGGCAACGCCGCGATCTCGGCCGACGTCTGCCCGCCGCGTGCATAGGCGCCATTCGGATGTATGAAATCGTTCTGCAGGTCACACACCAGCAGCGCCGTCGTCCTGACATCTGAGACTTTGCCGGTCATCTGGTTCGCTCCCCACGGGTTCGCTCGACGATGAGGTTTCCAAACGTATCGACGCGGCCAGCGAGTCCCGGTTCGACAACGGTCGTCGCATCGGGCTGCTCGAGCACAGCCGGGCCGTCTACTACAGCACCGACCGGCAACGCGAGCCGGTCCCAGATCTGCGCCTCGTGCCAACGCCCGCCGAACCACACACGGCGGGTGCCGACCAGCGCACGTTCGCGATCTGCTTCGGCAGTCGGCGCCAGTGCCAGCATGTCGAACGGCGGCCGGCGTCCGATTGCCGCCGTCCGCAGGTTGACGATGCGCACCGGCGTTCCGGGCAGCAAGCGCGAGAACGCCTTGCGATAGGTGGTTTCGAAAGCGGTGCGCACAAGCCCTTCCGAAGCGACATGTGCGATTTCACCGGCCATGAATCCAGGCACGATGTCCGATGTCGTCGGCAGCGGCACGGTCACGGTATGGGTCTGGCCGACGTAGTGCATGTCGAGTTCGTAGACGACGTCGATGCGCTCGACGGTCAATCCCGAGGCGGCGACAACGGCGTGCACCTCTCGACCGGCGAGCGCCATGCGCTGAGCGAGCGCGCCGGCATCGAGGCCATCGAGTGCAAGATTGAGCGTGCCGACGTGATCCTGGCGCACGTCGGCGATGATGCACCCCAGTGCAGACGTGATGCCCGGATAGCGTGGTACGAGAGCGGCCTTCAGCCCGACCTCGGCGATCAGCGCGCCGACGTGCAAGGCCCCGCCGCCGCCGAACGGCACGGCCGTGAACTTGGCGGGATCATGGCCGCGTTCGACCGACACGAGCCGGATCGCGCCAGCCATCTTGGCGTTGGCGACACGCACGATGGCCTCGGCCGCAGCCTCTGTGCCGAGCTTCAAAGGCGTGCCGATGAACCGGTCGATCGCCGCACGCGCAGCCTCGACATCGAGGCGCACGAGCCGGCCGCCGATCGGCCGGTCGGCGTTGATGCGCCCGAGCACGACGTTGGCGTCGGTCAAGGTGGGCCGCGTGTTGCCGTTCCCGTAGGCGACCGGGCCGGGCCTCGAGCCCGCACTCTCCGGGCCGACAGCCAGAAATCCGCTCGGGTCGACGTGCGCGATTGATCCGCCGCCGGCGCCGATGGTCGTGATCTCGATCATCGGTGTGCGCACGACCAGGCCGAAGTCGATGGTCGTCTGTGCGGCGAGTGCTGCGCAACCGTCGGCCACCACGGAGACGTCGAACGACGTGCCGCCGAGGTCGGCTGTGACGATGTCGGAAAATCCGGCGGCGCGTGCGATGGCCGCCGCCGCGATGACACCCGCGGCCGGGCCGGACAATGCCGTGCGGATCGGAAACTGGCGAGCCAGCGCGGTCGACATGATGCCGCCGTTCGACTGCACGATGTGGAACGAGCCATTGAAGTTCTTGTCGGCGAGGCCTTGCTCGAGTTTGCCGAGATAGCCCGCGACGACCGGCTGCAGGTAGGCGTTGAGCGCCGTCGTCGACGTGCGCTCGAATTCGCGCATCTCGGGCAGCAACTGCGCGGAGTACGCGACATGCGCGTTCGGCCAGACGGACTTGGCCGTCTCGTAGGCCAAGCGTTCGTTGCTGGGATTGGCATACGCGTTGATGAACACGATCGCCAGCGCTTCGGCGCCTTTCGCGAGCAGCGCCAGGCAGGCCGCGCGCACGGCATCGACATCGACGGCGTGACGGATGTGGCCGTCGGCAAGCGTCCGCTCGGGCACTTCGAGGCGAAAGTCACGCCCCGCGATCGGTTCGAAATCGCCCCACAAGCCCCATGTCTGGGGCCGGTCCCGGCGGCGCATTTCCAAGACGTCACGAAAACCCGCGGTCGTGATGATGCCGATTTTAGCGCCTTTGCGCTCGAGCAGCGCGTTGGTGCCGACGGTTGTCCCGTGCACGATGGCGTCGAAATCGGGAATGTGGCCGAGGGCCTCGAGCCCTTCGATGAAACCGACCGCTTCGTCGCCTCGGTTGGACGGCACTTTCGCAACACGAAAATTCCGTGTCGCCTCGTCAAACAGCGCGAGGTCCGTGAACGTGCCGCCGACGTCGACGCCGACAATTTTTGCCTGACTTGATTTGGATTGGCCCGTTTCGGATTGGCCTGAATTTGTTTGACGCGTCATCGTACGTCCTCACGTGTGACAAGACCACGTGTAACGAAACCACGGGCAAAGTCGCGGGCGCGAGCGCCGGCATCCCGACGCGCAGGATCACCCCACCCGCCGCCACCCGGCGTCTCCAAGCGCAAGCGCAGACCTTTCTCCAGGCGCACACCCGTGATTTTCGACGCCATCGGCGGTTGCTGCCAACCATCAGTCGTCTGCCAGGAAAACCGGTTCAAGGCGGCGGGTTCACCGCCTCCGACGCCAAACGGAGCAAACCGTCCGCGCTCGCCGAGCAGGGCCACGTCGCAGCCGCCATCGGATAGGATTTCGATCTCATAAATCGCCCCGAGCCCGCCGCGATGCTCGCCGTCCCCGGCACTGTCGGGACGCAACGCCCATTGCGTGAACATGACGGGATAAGATGCCTCCAGAACTTCAGCTGGCGGAATGGTTGCGGTGGAGATCGGATTGTTGGCGTGGTTGAGCCCGTCCGAGCGCGGATTGCCGCCGAGGCCGCCGCCGAAAAACGAGAACATCACCCAGCGTTCGCCGTCGGCTCGGTGACCGGCGATCGAAAGCGCATTGATGGTGCCGAACGGGGCGGCGGTCGCGCGGGCGGGGTCGGCTTTGGCGAGACAGCCGAACACCACGCCGATCATGCGCAGGATCGTCTCGGTATAGCCGGCCACAGGTCGCGGTGCCGACACGCCGAGGAAAGTCGTCGCGGGAATGACGAACGAGATCGGATCGAGCACGCCCGCATTGGCCGGAACCGCCGTGAACATGTGCTTCAGAGCGACATAGCAGCATGCGACCGCCGTCGAGTGCGCGATATTGACGGGGCCGCGGCACGGCGGCGACGAGCGCGAGAAATCGAGCGTCATGGTATCGTCGGCAATGGTGAGATCGAGCGCGATCGTCAGCCGGTCGTCGACGATGCCGTCGTTGTCGAGATAGTCCTCGAACGTATAATGTCCGTCGGGCAAAGCACGAATTTCGCGCCGCATCGCGGCCTCCGCGCGGGCCGAGGCGGCTTTCAGCGTCGCCGCGACGACCGCATCGCCATAGTCGTCGATGAGCGCATGAAACCGTCGTTCCCCGAGATCGAGCGCATTCAGTTGTCCGTTGAGATCGCCCCAATTGGATCGCGGCACGCGCGTATTCGCTTGCAGGATGTCGACGACATCGCGTTGCAGCACGCCCTTGCGGAACAGCTTGACCGGGGGGATGAGCACGCCTTCCTGAAAACATTCCTCAGCGCGCGGATTGTAGCCGCCCGGCACGTTGCCGCCGATGTCGAGCCAATGGCCGACCGAGGCGAGCCAGGCGAACACACGGCCCTCCCGCATCAAGGGGCGCACGAGGCGAAAATCGTTGAGATGAGTCCCGCCCGCATAGGGATCGTTGAAGATGAAGGTGTCGCCCGCGTCGAGCCGATCGATGCCCTCGGTGTCCTGCGCGGCCACCTTGTCGATCACGGCCTTGACTGCGAAAGCCATGGCTCCGACGAAAATCGGCAAGCCGCGCTGTCCTTGCACGAGCGTGGCGCCGGTCGTCGCGTGATAGAGGCCGTGGCAGGCATCACGAGCCTCGGCGATGATGGGGTTGAACGCCGACCGATACAGCGTTGCATCCATCTCGTCGGCGATTTGCTCGAGCCGCCCGGTCAGGATGGAAAATGTTACCGGATCGAGTTCGGTCTCGCCCCCTGACGCAGCGTTGGTCATGTGTTGCCCTCGTAGTGCTTGCCGCGCGCGAGCATCTCGGGCGTGCCGATGATATCGTTCAGGCGCTCGAAATCGAACATCCGGTTGCCGGACGCAGCCGTGGTGCCGTCGCGGCGCAAGGTGTCGTAGAAATCACGCGCAGCATGCGCGATGGCGCGCACGATGCCGCCGGGAAAAATCACCAGCGCGAACCCGAGCGCCTCGAGTTGGGCGGCCGACTGCACGGGCGTCCTGCCGCCCTCGACCATGTTGGCCATCAGCGGACACCCGCGGCCGAGCGCCTTCGGAATGCGCGCCAGCTGCTCGATCGAACCGGGCGCCTCGACGAACAACGCGTCGCAACCGGCTTCCCGATATGCCCCGGCCCGATCGATCGCTGCCTCGAAACCCTCGACCGCGACAGCATCCGTGCGCGCGATGATCAACGTCTCCGACGACGCCCGCGCGTCGCACGCGGCGCGGATCTTGCCGACCATCTCCATCGGCGAAATCAAGCGCTTTTCGGCCAGATGTCCGCACCGTTTGGGAAAACTCTGGTCCTCGATCTGCAGGGCCGTCGCACCGGCACGCTCGAACAGGCGTACGGTGCGCTGCATGTTTAGGGCGTTGCCATAGCCGGTGTCGGCATCGACGATCAGCGGCGTCGCCACGCGGTCGCGCACGAGTGTGATCGTGTCGACGACTTCGCTCATGGTGACGAGGCCGATGTCAGGACGGCCGAGCCGCGTATAGGCGATCGCCGCCCCCGACAGATACAGCGCGTCAAAACCCGCGTCGGTCGCGAGTGTCGCCGTCAGGGGGTCATAAACCCCCGGTGCGAGCAGGATCGGTGCGCGCGCGAGGCGCTGCTTCAAGGACGAGAGCTGCATCGGTCACATCCCCAGATATGTGCGTTCGAGTTGCGGGTCGCGTTTCAAGTCGGCGGCGACACCCTGCATGACGACGGCGCCGTTTTCGAGCACGTAGGCGCGGGCGGCGAGATCGAGCGATTGTACCACATTCTGTTCGACCAGCATGACGGCCAGTCCCTCGGCGGCAATGCGCGCGACGAGGCCGAACATCTCCTCGACCAGCAAGGGCGACAAGCCGAGCGAGGGTTCGTCGAGGATGAGCAGCTTCGGCTCGGCCATCAACCCACGACCGATGGCCAGCATCTGTTGCTCGCCCCCTGAGAGTGTGCCCGCGAGTTGCTTGGTGCGTTCGCGTAGGCGTGGAAAAATGTCGAACATCTTCTCGATATTGGCCGCACGGTTGCGTTTGCCACGGCGGTAGGAGCCGAGTTCGAGATTGTGCAACACACTCATATTCGGAAAGATCTTGCGCCCCTCCGGCACATGGATCAGTCCGCGCGCGACGATGTCGGCCGGCCGAGCGTTCGTAAGTAACGAACCGTCGAACCGAATGCTGCCCGACGTCGTCGGGATCAATCCGGATACGGCGCGGTTCAACGTGGTCTTGCCGACCCCGTTGGCGCCGAGCACAGCGACGATTTCGCCAGCCCCCACGGCAATCGATACGCCACGCAGAACGCCGACGCCGCCATACCCCGCGACCAGATCGTGCACCTCAAGCATGGGGCGCATCTCCGTCGGCGCCAGTCGTCTGCGACTGAATGCGCTTGGCGGCGCCATGGCCGAGATAGGCTTCGACGACGCGCGGATGGCGTACGACCTCGGCCGGCGTGCCGTCCGCGATCATGCGTCCTTGCGCCAGCACATAGACGGTGTCGCACAGCTGCATCACGGCCTGCATGACGTGTTCGACGATCAGGATGGTGACGCCGCCGTCACGGATGCGGCGCACGACCGGGATCATGTCGCGAATTTCCGACGGGTTGAGGCCGGCCAGAACTTCGTCGAGCAGCAACAGCGTCGGTTCCGTCGCCAGCGCACGCGCCAGCTCCAGTCGCTTTCGACCCGCCACGGTCATGGCGCTCGCGGGTCGGTCGAGCAACGGCGTGAGCCCGACGGCATCGGCCACCTGTTCGGCGCGCGCCAGCGCTGCGGCCCGACCACGATGACGCAGATGTGCGCCAACAGCGATGTTCTCGCGAACGCTCAGGCCTGCGAACGGCTGCACGATCTGGAAGGTGCGCGCGATCCCCATGGCGGCCCGCACATGCGTCGGCAGGTGGGTGATCGGCGCGCCGAGCAGGTGCACGCTGCCTTTGGTCGGTTGCTCAAAGCCCGAAATGATCGCGAACAGCGTCGTCTTGCCCGCGCCGTTGGGGCCGATCAGCCCCGTGATGGAGCCCTCGGTCACCTGCAACGACGCATCCTCGACGGCGGTGAGCCCGCCAAAGCGTTTCGTGACGCCGCGCACTTCGAGCAGCACGCTCATGACGGCGGTCTCCGCGCAAACAGGCCGAGCACGCCGCGCGGCGCGAAGGCGACGCACACGATCAGCAAAACGCCGAACACGACGAGGTCCGCGCCGGCTCGGGCGCCGCCGAACACGTCGGCGAACAGCGTCTTGGTGAGTTCACCGAGACCGAGCAGCAGGAACGCGCCGACCAGCGGTCCGAACACGGTGCCGATGCCGCCGATGATCGGTGCCAGCAAGGCCTCGACCGAAATCCAC
>JANOAW010000420.1:0-6765 GCA_031411355.1 Hyphomicrobiaceae bacterium
CCACCGGCCGCACCGGCACCAAGGTTCGGGCCGAACACGGGCTGTGGCCAGGCCAACGTGTCGGTGACCCCGCGCGATGCCGGCATCATGGGATTGCGCATCGAATCCAGCTGTCGCGCCGGCGAATTCATGCAGATTCGCTATGGCGGCATCGATCTCATCCGCAAGATCGGCGATTCCGGCATCCTGTTCGTCGATCTCGATCTCTTCGCCGGTGTCGGCAAGGCCGTCGATCTGGTGTTCCATGACGGATCGCGCCGGGCTGTGCCGGCTGACGCCAAAGACATGGACCGGATTTCGAAGGTCGCATTGTTCTGGAAAAGCCCGATCAACCTCGATCTGCACGCGTTCGAATATGCCGCGGCATATGGGGAAGCCGGCCATCGCTGGAGCCGCATCGCGACCGACGCCGCGAGTACCATCGCGCGGGCCAAGGAGGGCCAGCGTGGTCAGGGGTTCGTGAGCACGGCCGATGACGGCACGAGCGCCGGTCTGCACATGGAAGTCTACACCTTCGTGCACGCCGACAACGAAGCGTCCGGTTCGGTGGCACTCGCCATCGACTACGAGACGCGCGGTGATGTGCCGGCGGGCGACGTGTGTGGTCCTGGCCAGCTGGCCAACATCGGCTACGAATTCCGCGTGCTGTCACGCGACGGCCAGACCGCGGGCGGTACCGGTACGATCCGGTCGGCGCCATGCGGCGTGCCGTTGTCGCCGGCCGTGCGCTATCAACAGGCCGGCCTGCCGACCTTGCGCTTCCGCAAACCTTGATCTCGCCAGGAGCGCCTCGGTCATGACCATGTCCAAACTTCGTTCCATTGCGATCCGTCGCGCCCTGACAGTCACGTGTGCCGTCGGGCTGACGTGCGTCGCTCTGACACCGTCCCCGGTCGACGCAGCGAACGTCACGCTGACCGCCCGCAGTGGCGGGTTCGACATCGAGGGCGACCTGACATCGTTCGACGGCACAACGTATGTCGTCGAAACTGCCGCGGGACCGATGACGTTGTCGGCTGCATCCTACGACTGTGTCGGAGACCCGTGTCCCAAGGCGCCAACATCGTCACTCGGCGCGGCGTCCGCATCGGTGCCGATTGCCGTCGTGCCGACCACCCCGAGCGAACGACCCCGCATCAACATCCAGGGATCGAGTACCATTGGGCGTGAACTCATGCCGGATCTCATCCGGGCCTTTGCTGCGTCCCGCAAGCAACCCACCGAAGATCTCGTCGGCGCCAAGCCAAATGAGATGGAGTTCGTGCTCGGCGCAACCGCGGACGCGGCCGGAACATCGATATCTCTGTTGGCTCACGGCACGAAAGTCGGCATCGCCGCGCTCGCGCGGGGCGAGGCGAGTTTCGCCATGGCCGATCGAGACATGACGCCGGACGAAACGGCGCAGGCCATTGCCGCACTCGGACAAGCACCGAGCGACCTCGTGATCGGGATCGACGGGATCGCTGTCGTCGCAGGCGCCAATGTCGACGTGCGTTCGCTGACAGCGCAACAGCTGGCCAGAATTTTCGCGGGCCAGATCAAGGATTGGTCGGAAGTCGGCGCGAAGGCAGGACCGATTACGGTGTATGCCCCGGAGAGCGGACAAGGCACGCTCGATGTATTCGTCGCGGCGATCCTGAAACCGTATGGATTTACACTGTCGCCGACCGCCATCACGGGCAGTTCGCACACTGATCGCGTGCGGCAGGTGGCGCGGGACGGCTTCGGGATCACGTTCGTCTCGCTCGGTGCCGCCGACACGCTGCGCAGCATCGACATCACGACGTCGTGCGGTCTGATTGCCCGTCCGACCGCATTCGCCATCAAGGCCGAGGAGTATCCCCTCAGCCGCCGTCTGCACCTCTATGCCAATGCTGCGGCGATGGACACGTCTGCTGAGGCTTTCGGCAAATTCACACTGTCGAACGCGGGCCAGAAAGTCGTTGCCCTGCATGGTTTCGTCGATCAGACGATCGCGACTGTTTCTTTCGCTGAGGAGGCGGACCGGCTTCGCGCCGCGTTGCGGACGACTGCACAGCCGGCCGAGGTGGCCGCGCGCACGCAACTGCTCGCCGACCTGCAAGGCCACAAGCGCCTCTCGGTAACCGTGCGGTTCGCCAGCAGCACGAGCGTCGTCGATCCACGCTCGCGGCAGGAACTGGAGCGCTTGTCGGATCTTTTGCGCACGGCGCCTTACCGCGGCAAGTCGGTGGTGCTGGCCGGTTTCACCGATCCCATCGGCACGGTTGCGATCAATCAGGGGCTATCGCGCAAACGTGCCGAACAGGTTCGTTCTGTCATTCTCGCGCGAAGCGACGGAACGCTCGCTGCCGACCAGATCGTTGCACGTGGCTACGGCCCCGTGGCGCCAGTGGTCTGTAACGACACGCGCGATGGTCTCGATCGCAACCGTCGTGTCGAAGTCTGGGTCAAAGACTGAACTCTGGGCCGCAATGGCGGTGGACCTCGCCGTCGGCGTCTGGAAGAGTGGGGCATCCACTCGAGCCGAGGTTCGTTCATGTCGCAACGCTGGTATTGCCTGACCGGTCACCACCAGCCTCTCGAAATGCGCGATGGCGCTATTCCGGAGCCGAAGGGTGAGGAGGTGCTGGTGCGCGTGACGGGTGCCGGCGTTTGCCACTCCGACATCCACATCTGGGAAGGATTTTACGATCTCGGCGGCGGCAAGAAGATCTCGCTCGCGGATCGCGGCATCGCGTTGCCGATCACCATGGGCCACGAGATCGCCGGCGAGATCGTCAAGGCCGGCCCGAACGCTGCCGACGCCAGGATCGGTGCCCAGGTCGTCGTGTATCCCTGGATCGGCTGTGGCGCGTGCAGCGTCTGCCGAGCCGGAGACGAGAATATCTGCCTGAAAGGTCGTTCGCTCGGCGTGTTCCGCGACGGTGGCTATGCTCGTTACGTGATCGTGCCCAAGGCCAAGTACTGCATCGACATCGCCGGCCTCGACGCGGCCGCCGCGGCTCCGCTCGCCTGCTCGGGCGTCACGACCTACAGCGCCTTGAAGAAATTCGGCTCACGCATCGCGCACGAGCCCGTCGTCATCATGGGTGCTGGCGGTCTTGGCCACATGGCATTGAAAATTCTCGCCGCCATGGGGGGCAAGGGCGCCATCATGGTCGACATCGACAAGACCAAACGCGAGGCAGCGGTCAAAGCCGGAGCCTTGTCGGCCATCGACGGCAGCGCGAGCGATGCAGCCCGCCAGATCGTGGCGGCGACCGACGGTGGCCCGCGCATGGTGCTCGACCTGGTCGGCGCCGCCTCAACCGTCGAACTGGCGCTCGCAGTGGCGACGCGCGGCACCGAAATCGTCGTTGTCGGTCTTTACGGGGGCGAAGTTACGGTGTCGGTGCCCTTGTTTCCGCTGCGCCCCCTCGCCATCCGCGGCAGCTATGTCGGCAACCTCGCCGAACTCTCCGAAATCGTCGGTCTCGCCAAGAGCGGCAAGCTGAAGCTGGTCGACGTCACCCGCCGGCCGCTGGACGAGGCGAATAGCGCGCTCATGGACTTGAAGAACGGAAAAGTCGTCGGCCGAGTCGTCCTCGTGCCGTGAACCGGCGGTGCTCTCGGGGGTGACGTTTTGTTGTCCACACCCCGGGGCGGTGCGGTGGTGCGGCGCTCCAGGGCGAATCAGATATGTCCGCCTTCCGATTCGGTCGAGAGACCTGCGCGAGGCGATATGGCGGCGAACAAACGGATGGCGTGGGTACGCGGCGCGGTGGCGCTGTCGATGCTCGTACTCGGTGGCTGCACGCACGACGGTTTCGGCACGCAGGCGCTTCACTACGCGACCTTTTCGGTGCCGGCACCCAAAGGCGCGACGGTGTACGTGTGTCACGCCTACGGCTGTCGGATGCGAACGAAATTCACGTTCACGGAGGCCGATCTCGCGCAGCTGCACACGCTCATGGCCAAGGTTCGGGCCAAGGAGCCCGACAGCCCCGAACAAGAGCGTCGCGGTGTCGCCTACGCGATCGGTTGGATGGAGACGCGGGTCGGCGATGCCATCGGCACCAAAAGCGATCGCGCCGGCATGGACTTCGAAGGCTCGGGCGATCCGACACAGCAGGATTGTGTGGACGAGGCGACCAACACGACGAGCTATCTGAACGTGCTCGCTGCCGCCGGTTTGCTTCGCCATCACGACGTCGGTGTGCCGTTTGCCAAGGAAAATTATCTGCGCGGTATCTCCGGCTGGACACACTGGACCGCTGTCCTGATCGAGAAGCCGTTCGCTGGCATCGCGGCCCGCACGACGAGTGCTGGCAAAGGCGCCAAGATCTCGACCGCTGCTGTCAAAGCGAGCGACGCCACTTGGATCGTGCCCGCAGCCACGGGCGGTCAGCGCTGGGCTGTCGACAGTTGGATCTATGCCAACGGCGAGAACCCGGCCATCGTGCGCGCCGAGGATTGGTACATCTCCGATCTCGACAGCCTGCCAGCTCCGAAGACATGACCCTGTGTGATTATTCGGCAGCGACATCTGGCGGCCATCGCCTTGTCGCGGCTTCGCCCGGGTTCTATGAGCCTCGCTGATCGCCCCATGCCGATCTCGCTGACGGTACCCATGTCCGAACGTCTCGCCGCCATCTCCGCGATCTCGCGCTCGGGACAGCCTCTCGTATCGATACGGAGCGTGTCGAAGAAGTTTTCGAACGGGACGTTGGCGGTCCGCGATGTCGATCTCGATCTCCACGCCGGCGAGTTCCTGTCGCTGCTCGGCCCTTCGGGGTGCGGAAAGTCGACGCTTCTGCGCATGATCGCTGGACTGGGCGAGACCAGCGCCGGTACCATTGCTTGGCCGTCGTCGACCAATTCGGATGCGAGGGGGCACGGCGGCGAACTCGGCTTCGTGTTCCAGGAACCGACGTTGATGCCGTGGGCGACGGCGCTTGCCAACGTCGTGATGCCCTTGAAACTTAAAGGCGTCGCCCGCGCCGAGGCCGAGGCAAAGGCGCGTGACATGCTCGACAGTGTCGGGCTCGGCAGTTTCGCCACTGCCTATCCGCGTGAACTTTCGGGTGGCATGAAGATGCGGGTCTCGA
Organism: Hyphomicrobiaceae bacterium; assembly: GCA_031411355.1. Classification (GTDB taxonomy): domain Bacteria; phylum Pseudomonadota; class Alphaproteobacteria; order Rhizobiales; family Hyphomicrobiaceae; genus JABFRJ01. Next base: position 5,070 of record JANOAW010000420.1, read on the forward strand.
TCGCCCGCGCACTCGTGACGCGACCGCGCCTGCTGCTGATGGACGAGCCGTTCGCGGCGTTGGACGAGATCACGCGCCACAAGCTGAACGATGACTTGTTGCGCCTCTGGCAGTCGCAGCGTTTCACAGCCGTGTTTGTCACGCACTCGGTTTTTGAAAGCGTCTATCTGTCCGAACGCATCGTGGTCATGGCGGCGCGGCCGGGTCGCATCATGGCGGATCTGGCAGTCGACGCACCTTACCCGCGCGACGAGATCTTCCGTACGTCGAGCGACTACGGCGCGCTGTGCCGGGTTGCGTCCGAAACGCTCAAGCGCGCCATCGCTGGCTAGCGAGACACGATCGCTGCTTCATCCATTGACACCGCCGTGAGAGCGCGAGACGTCAGCGCGTCGTGGACATCTGGACGGTTACCATGAACGCTTCGAGCCCGCGTTACCAGGACGTCGAGACGGCGCGCGCAGTCGCCGCGAGTTTCGATATTCGAAGATTGCCCGCGTCGTTCTACGACGATCCGTATCCCACGTATCATGCCCTGCGCGAGCATCGCCCCGTGCATCGCCTCGCGCAAGACAGTTGGTTGCTGACGCGCTACGCCGACATCGTTGCGGTGTACAAAGACGCCAAGATATTTTCGTCCGACAAAAAGGCTGAGTTCAAACCCAAGTTCGGCGGGCTGCTCTACGAACATCACACCACCAGCTTGATCTTCAACGATCCGCCGCTCCACACCCGCGTGCGCAAGATCATCGCGGGCGCCTTGAACCCGCGCGCCGTCGCCGATCTCGAAGCGCCCATGATCGCCATGGTCGACGGCCTGCTCGACGCCATGGCCGAGAAGGAGCGCGCCGACATCATCGGTGATCTCGCGGCCGCTGTTCCGATCGAGGTGATCGGCAATCTCCTTGCGATCCCGCACGCCGACCGCGGCCCGTTGCGTGCCTGGTCGTTGGCCATTCTCGGTGCGCTGGAACCGGCGCCGGACGCGGACACACTGGCGGTCGGTGAACTGGCCGTGGCTGAGTTTCTGGCCTACCTGCGCCTGCTGGTCGAGGATCGCCGCAAAGCTCCTGGCAATCCCGACCGCGACGTGCTCACCCGCCTCATTCAAGGCGAGCAGGGCGGCGAAAAACTGTCCGAAATCGAGTTGCTGCAGAACTGCATCTTTATTCTCAATGCCGGGCACGAGACGACGACCAACCTGATCGGTAACGGCCTGTTTGCCTTGCTCGCGTGGCCGCAGGAACGCGCACGCCTGATCGCTGATCCGCGCCTCATGCCGACCGCTGTCGAGGAGTTTCTGCGCTTCGACAGTCCCGTCCAACTCGGCAACCGTCAGGCGACTGCCGACGTCACGATCGCCGGGCAGGATATTCCGGCCGGCAGCTTCATCACCATCGGCATTGGTGCTGCCAATCGCGACCCTGACGTGTTCGTCGATCCGGACCGCCTCGACGTGTCGCGCACCGGTAACCGCCATCTCGCCTTCGCGTCGGGGGTGCACGTGTGCGTCGGCCTGGCCATCGCGCGCATGGAGGGTCGCGTCACGATCCAGCGCTTCCTGCAACGGTTTCCCGACTACAGCCTCGCCGGCACACCCGTGCGTGGTGGCCGCGCGCGCTTTCGCGGCTTTCTCGAGCTGCCGGTGAGGCTGCGGTGAGCGCCCCACTGTCCGTAGCTTTCAGAGTTGACCGGT
>JANOAW010000421.1:0-1748 GCA_031411355.1 Hyphomicrobiaceae bacterium
CGCGGCCGGCGTCGCCCCGGCGATGATCACGTTCTGATTGGCGGTGCAGATGAACTCGCCCTTATGGATGCCGGCGATATCGCGCAAAGCCGTGCGCAACGCGTGGCCCGGTCGATCCTTGATGCGACCGTTTTCCACGAACAGGCCGAGATGCCAACTGCCGTCCGCGCCCTTCGACCAACCGAGCGAGTCGCCCGTGCTGTCGAACGCGTATGGCCGCGCCGCCGCAAGGTCGAAGCCGCAGCGGCGCGCGACTTCGGCGCGAAACTTTTCGAGGCCGTGGGTTTCGAGCGTGTACTTGAGGCGAGCATGTTTGCGCACCTCGCGATTGCCCCAGTCGCGCTGCACCGTGATGACATTTTCGCCGACGGAGATCGCCTGGTCGGGCGTGCAGAAACCCAGCACGTCGGCTGTGCGCGGGAATGTGTCGAGTTCGCCGTGCGTCATGCCCATGCCGCCGCCGACCGTGATGTTCCAGCCGACAAGTTCGCCTTTTTCCACGATGGCGATGAAACCGAGATCATGCGCGAAAATATCGACGTCGTTGGACGGCGGCACGGCGATGACGGTCTTGAATTTGCGCGGCAGATACGTTGGGCCATAGATCGGCTCGGTTTCGTCGCCGGCAGGTCCGGAGGTGTCGCGCACCTTTTCATCATCGAGCCAGATCTCGTGATACGCGCCTGTCTTCGGCAAGGTGTGGGCACTGAAGGCACGCGCAAGGTCCAGAGCTGCGGCGTGCGCTTTCGACAGATGCGGATTTGAAGTCGCAAGTACGTTGCGATTGACATCGCCGCAGGCAGCGATCGTATCGAGGGCCGCGGCGTCAATGGCCTGCATCGTGCGGCGCATATTCGATTTTATGACACCGTGAAACTGGAATGTCTGGCGCGTCGTCAGACGCAACGTGCCGTTGGCATAATCGCCCGCGATGGCATCGAGTGCGCGCCATTGTGCCGGTGAAACGACGCCACCGGGGATACGCACGCGCAACATGAAACTATAGGCTTTCTCAAGCCGCTTCTTAGTCCGCTCACCGCGCACGTCGCGGTCGTCCTGCAGATATGTGCCATGAAAGCGGACGAGATATTGGTCGTCTTCGGCCAAGGCGCCTGTCGCCACCTGATCGAGGCCGTCAGCGATACCGCCCCGCAGGTGACGGCTCGCTTCCTTGATTTTCTCGTTCTTGGTGCGCTTGTCGGTCATGTCGGTCACTCAATAGACGTCGCGGAGATAGCGGCCGGCTTTGCGCAGTTCGGCCAGTCCGTCAGCGCCGAGGATGCCCGTGAGCGCCGTGTCGACATCGCGCGCCATCGCCTTCTCGTCGCCACAGACATAGATCGACGCGCCGTCTTTAACCCAGCCACGCACAGCATCGCTTTTAGCTGTGAGCCGGTCTTGCACGTAGATCTTTTCCGGCTGGTCGCGCGAGAAGGCTAAGTCGATGTCGCTCAGAGCGCCAGCTGCGAGGTGGTCCTGCCATTCGAGCTGGTACAGAAAGTCGGTCGAATACTTGCGGGCGCCGAAAATCAGCCAGCTTTTACCTTTGGCGCCCATCGCCGCCCGCTCCTCGATGAAGCCGCGGAACGGTGCGATACCGGTTCCGGCGCCGATCATGATGATCGGGCGGGCGCTGTCCGACGGCAGACGGAAGTGGCGGTTCGGCTTGATGTAGAGCTTGACCGCGTCGCCGGGTTTGCGGCCGGCGAGCCAAGACGACGCAACGCCGTTACGCGCGCGACCGTGGC
>JANOAW010000422.1:0-1899 GCA_031411355.1 Hyphomicrobiaceae bacterium
CCGCCGACTGATGATCGCTGGCGGCGCCGGCTTTCTCGGCTACTACCTGGTTCAGTCGGCCTTGCACTGGAACCGCACGCGTGTGGGCGGCGCGCCGATCCACATCACGGTGCTCGACAGCTTCATCCGCGGCGCACCGGCCTGGCTCACCGCGTTGAGCGAAGACCGCAACCTGACATTGATCCGCCACGACGTCACGGTCCCTCTGCCGGCGGCGATCGGCCATCAGGACTATCTGATCCACGCAGCCTCGATTGCATCGCCCATCTACTACCGTAAGTATCCTATCGAGACGATGGACGCGAACATCAGCGGGTTGCGCTACATGCTCGACTATGGCCAGCGCCAGCGGGAAATGGGGACGCCGATCGCGGGCATGTTGTTCTATTCGAGCAGCGAGATCTACGGCGACCCGACGCCGGAACACATCCCAACGCCGGAAACCTACCGTGGCTATGTCTCCTGCACCGGCCCGCGGGCGTGCTACGACGAGTCGAAGCGCTTCGGCGAGACGTTGTGCGTCAATTTCGCGCAACAGCGCGGCGTGCCGGTGAAGATGGCCCGACCGTTCAACAACTACGGTCCTGGACTGAAAATCACTGATGGTCGCGTGATTCCCGACTTCGTGCGCAACGTGCTCGATGGCCGGGACATCGTCATGCTGTCCGACGGTTCGCCGAGGCGCACCTTCTGCTACGTGGCCGATGCGGTGGTCGGCTACTACAAGATCCTGGTCAAGGGCCGCGCCGGCGAGGCGTACAACGTCGGCGTCGAGCTGCCCGAGATCTCGATGGCCGAGCTGGCCGAGAAGGTGGTCGGATTGGCGCGGGAGCTGTTCGGCTACAGCGGCCGTGTCGTCCGCCAGGAGAGTGCCGACGCCCAATACCTGATCGACAACCCGAACCGCCGCTGCCCGGTGATCACCAAGGCCCGCACCGAACTAGGCTTTGCACCGCGGGTCAGTGTCGACGAGGGCCTGCGCCGCTCGGTGCTCTGGTATGCGGGCAATCGCGAGGCGGCGGAGGCCTGATGAAGATCTCGATCATCGGCACCGGCTATGTCGGTCTCGTCACCGGGGCCTGTCTGGCCGAGAAGGGCCATCGGGTCGTCTGCGTCGATGTGAATACGGAGCGTGTGCGCGGGCTCAACAACGCGCAGCCACCGATTCACGAAGTGGGACTCGAGGAATTGCTGCGCAAGCATGTTCCGCAGCGCCTGACCGCGACCACCGATCTGCGCGCGGCGGTGCTCGACAGCGACATCACGATGATCGCGGTCGGCACACCTTTCGGCGGCAAGGAGATCGACCTCGGCGCCGTGCTCGGCGCCGCTGCACAGATCGGCACGGCGCTGCGCGACAAGCCGTCGTACCACCTGGTCGTCGTCAAGAGCACCGTGGTCCCCGGCACGACCGACGGGCAGGTGCGACACGCGCTCGAGCAAGCCGCAGGCAAGCAGGTCGGCGCGACGCTCGGCCTGGGCATGAACCCCGAGTTCCTGTCCGAGGGCGAGGCTGTCAACGACTTCCTGTTTCCCGATCGCATCGTGATCGGTGGTGTCGACGAGCGTTCGACGCAACTGCTGGCGCAGATGTACGAGCCGTTTCCCGCCGAGGTGCCGCGTCTGCGCACCAACCCGCGCACTGCAGAGATGATCAAGTACGCGTCCAACTCGCTGCTCGCCAACTTGATCTCGTTCACCAATGAGTTGGCCAACCTCGGCGCCGCGATCGGTGGCATCGACGCGGTCGACGTCATGCGCGGCGTGCACTTGAGCCAGTACTTCTGCAGCCGCAACAACGAAGGCCTGCCGCCGATCACTGCCTTCCTGAAGGCGGGCTGCGGCTTCGGTGGCAGTTGCCTGCCCAAGGATGTCAGCGCGCTGGTTGCGCAGGGCAAA
>JANOAW010000423.1:0-6481 GCA_031411355.1 Hyphomicrobiaceae bacterium
GGTCATCGCCGGCATCGATCGGGACATGATCGGGGCGCTCGTGTTCATCGATGTCGAGCATTGCCGCGCGCGCGCCGGACGGCCGACTGCAAGTTTGGCAGAACTCTCGACCGACCCGACGATCACAGACATGTTCGCACAGTGCCTGGTCTCGTTCGCGACCGGTAAGACCGGCAGCTCTCATCGCATCGAACGGCTGCTGCTGGTTGCTGACGCTCCCTCGATCGACAGCGCCGAATTGACCGACAAGGGCTCGCTCAACCAGCGCGCGGTGCTGGCCAATCGATCCGCATCGGTGGAGCGCTTGTTTGCTGCGGTGCCGCTCGCCCCGGTCATCGGACTGTAGACGGCGCGATCTGGTTGCACGACATCGAAAACGAGCGGTAACTTGAACGGCTCACCGTCAGCCCTTAATAAACGGCTTCGCTATCGCTAGCACAGCCGCCTTTGTGAGTGGCTTGTCAAAAGCACCCGTCCACGCCTTCACGCCGCGCAGGCGGCGAACTTCGGCCGCATGGCGCGCTTCGACAGAGTGGATTTGAAGCGCGATGGTGAGCACTTTCCCATTACCAGCAAGATTGCCAGCCTGCCCCTTGTAGGCAGCTACGCCCGTGTCTTCGAGCGCCTGAGATACCGCCGCGAAGGTTTTGAAATTCGACAGTACATCACTATATTTTCCGCCCGCGGTCAGATCAAAATTTGGTTTGCGTACGGCGTTTGATCCCAGTGTGTTTCGCAACAATTCCACATGCGCTGTTTCATGCTTGCTAATTTGTTCGAATATAGTCCGAAAGCGGTCGGGTATCAACCCATCTTTCGCCAGCGCTTTGCGGTAAAATTCGTCCTCCAGATATTCAAGCGTCAACGCAAAATTCAAAACGTCGGCGACCTGTTTGGGAACTTGACCGAATGCTTGACTGGAAACAGCAGCCAAGAGTACGGGAGCCGTCGCTGCGGCGCCCAGCTGTTTCAACGATTTCCTGAAAATGTCGCGGCGGCTGGCCAGATTCGCGGCTAGATCTGGATCGATGGTCTGGATAATCTGTGTATGGTTTTTCATGATGCCAATCCTTGTGTGCATTTAAGGCAGTTGTTTCGCAGTCACAGGAGTGGCTATGAATGGCCCAGCCAGTCCCAGGACTTTTGACGGGGGCCGGGCGACATCGAGACCAGATCCGTTGACGACATCGTCACCTGCAAACGCTGCAGAACGAGGCTCAAGCAAATCCCGGATTACAGCGGCGTGCCGCGCTTCGACCGACACGATCGTTCCGGCCGCTGCCAGATATTTCACCGCTTTGATCGCGGCACCACCGCCGTTGTACGCGGACACGCCCAGGTCCTCGAACGTCCTGGCCGTCGTAAGCACGCTCTTTCGATTTCGAAAATCGACAGCTTTGAAATTGACGCTCAAATTTGGAATGCGCTTGTCGCCCAGGGCGCCCTTGAAGAATTCGCGATGAGCGACTTCATGATTGCGAATTTCCGCAAGTATTTCCCGCTCGATCGAACTCATGTTGGCGTAAGGTGTCGACAAAACCTGAGTATAGAACGCTGCCTCAAGCTGCTCCAGTGCGTACGCATAATTCAACACGCCGATATCACCGCCGCCAAGATCGACAGGCGCCTTGGCGAATGCCTCGGCTAAATTAAGCGTTCTGATGTCGACGCCGAAAGCAATTGCTGCCGCAGCAGTCGCACTCACCCATTTCAACGCGGTGCGCCGCGAAGATTCTATCTGGACCGCGGCGCCGATTTTTGTTGGGATTTTTGACACTTGCATTGTCCTCATGAGAATCTTTAACACTCATTTTGGTCGTGCAATCGCAACTCGCTGTGATTGAGTTGGGTTCCCTCAAAAGATGTAGTCGACGTGTTTATCGTAAATTTTCCGCAGCGACTTCCGTCAGCGCTCCGAGAGCCTCGCTCCGAATTGGACCCGGCCCGCAGCTAAGACGTTGGAGGGCACCGAGATTGACGCGCGCGTCAGGTTGTGGCTCACAGGTCGAGCTTGCCGCCACCGTTGCGGCGCACGCCCGGAGGACGAGCCCCATGGACCTGCGCTTTACGCCCGAGGAAAACCGCTTCCGCGAGGAAATGCGCCATTTCTTCCTGACCGAAATTCCCAAGTCGATCCGCGACAAGGTCGCCGTCGGCGAGCATCTGTCCAAAGACGACATGAAGTTCACGCAGTTGACGCTGGCAAAGAAGGGCTGGGCTGCGCCGCATTGGCCAAAAGAGTGGGGCGGCACCGACTGGAGCCCCATTCAGATGCACATCTACAACGAAGAAATGCAGTTCAACTGCGTGCCGTCTCCGCTGGCCTTCAACACCGCGATGTGTGGTCCGGTGATCATCGCCTTCGGCACCGAGGCACAGAAGAAAAAATTCCTGCCCAAGATGTACACGCTCGAGGACTGGTGGTGCCAGGGCTTCTCCGAGCCGGGCGCCGGGTCGGATCTGGCCGGCCTCAAGACCGTCGCCGTACGCGACGGTGACCATTATATCCTCAACGGCCAGAAGACCTGGACGACGCTGGCTCAATACGCAGACTGGTGCTTCGTGCTCGCCCGCACGGACGCCGGCGCCAAGAAGCAACTCGGTATTTCCTTCATCCTCGTCGACATGAAGACACCCGGCATCGAGGTGCGCCCGATTCAAACCATCGACGGCGGCCACGAAGTCAACGAAGTGTTCTTCACCGACGTCAAAGTGCCGGTGGAAAATCTCGTTGGCCAGGAGCATCGCGGCTGGGATTGCGCCAAATTCCTGCTCGGCAACGAACGCTCCAACATCGCCCGCATCGGCATGTCGAAACAGCGCATTCAGCGTATCAAGCGGCTGGCCGGCAAGGTCATGGCCGGTGACAAACCGCTGATGCAGGACGAGCGGTTCGCTGAAAAGGTCGCCGCCTGCGAGGTCGAACTCAAGGCGCTCGAAATGACCCAGTTGCGCGTGCTCGCCGAGGATAGCAAGCGCCGGTCGAATATGCCGAACCCCGCGTCCTCGATCCTCAAAATCAAGGGCTCCGAAATTCAGCAGATGACCACCGAGTTGCTGCTCGAAGTCGCAGGCCCGCTGTCGGTGCCCTACATCGAAGACGAAGCCGAATTCGGATCGGACGAGCATTGGGCCGCCCCGGCTGCACCGGCCTACTTCAATTTCCGCAAGGTCTCCATCTACGGCGGCTCCAACGAAATCCAGCGCAACATCATCGCCAAAGCCGTGCTTGGCTTCTGAGCGGCAAATATCTGTTCACTCTGAGATCAGGCTGCGGGCGAGGGTAACCTCGCCCGCAGCCGTTCGCCGCCCTTGTCTCGCCGCAGTCTGCACCCTATCCCCTGCACCGAAGATCAATCCGAGGAGTTGGCTGAATGTACGCCGTCGAAGTTCGCGATCGCATCATGATCGCCCACTCGTTGCCCGATCCGTTCTTCGGTCCGGCACAGGGCATGCACGGGGCGACGTTCGTGGTCGATGTCGCGTTCTTTCGCGAACGCCTGACGGCCCAGAACGTCGTCGTCGACATCGGGGCTGCGTTGGACGTCTTGAACAAGACGTTGAAAGCGCTGGCCTACAAGAACCTCGACACGCTGCCTGAGTTCAAGGGCAAGCTGACGACCACCGAATTCCTGTGCAAACATGTGTTCGACGCCATGGTGTCGGCGGCCAAAGGTGGCGCACTCGGCGCGGATGGCCGCGGCCTCGCCAAGATCAAGGTCACCTTGCACGAAACCGACTTGGCCCGTGCCTGGTTCGAGGGAGCGGTGACCTGAACGATGACCCGCGCCGCGTTCGTCATACCCGGCGATATCACGTTGCCGACCGGTGGCTATGCCTATGATCGGCGCGTGTTGGCGCTGCTCGCAGCGCAGGGCGTGACCTGTGCGCACGTGCCGTTGCCGGGTCGATTTCCCTCGCCGACGCCGGATGATCTGATCGAGACGGAGCGTCGTCTCGCGGACGTTGCCGACGACGCCGTGCTGTTGATCGACGGCCTCGCGTTCGGCGCCATGCCGGGCGATCTGGTCGGCCGCATCCGTCAGCGGATCGTTGCGCTCGTGCATCATCCGTTGTGCCTCGAATCCGGTCTCGCACCGATGCGCCAGCGGTTGCTTCGGCAGACCGAGAGCATGGCTTTGGCATTCGCAGCCCACGCCATCGTGACGAGTAAGACGACGGCACGCATTCTGTCGGCGGATTTTGGCGTTACAGCGGACCGCATCACCGTCGCAGAGCCGGGTACCGACCAGGCCGCGCGGGCGCATGGCAGTGGCGGGCCAACGGCTGCGTTGCTCGCGGTCGGCTCGATCGTGCCCCGCAAAGGCTACGACATGTTGATGCACGCGCTCGCCCGGCAGGCGCATCTGCCCTGGACCTTGAGCATCGTCGGTGCAGCCCGCGATCCGACGGCCGTCACCGCTTTCGAACAGGCCCGCGATGCGCTTGGCCTCGCCGATCGCGTGACCACACTTGGCGCCGTCAGCGACGACAAATTGCACCAGCTCTATGCAGCCGCCGATATTTTCGTCATGCCGTCGCACTTCGAAGGCTACGGCATGGTGCTTGCGGAGGCTCTCGCGCGCGGACTGCCGATCGTGTGCACCACCGGGGGAGCTGCCGCCGAGACGACGCCGGATGCGGCAGCGCTCAAAGTGCCGCCAGGCGATGCCGCGGCTTTCGGTGAGGCCGTTGCCACGTTGATCGAGGACGGCGCTGCCCGACGCCGGATGGCAGATGCGTCGTGGAGTGCCGGACAGGCACTTCCCGACTGGTCCATGACCGCAAAAATTGTCGCAACCGTCCTGCACGACGTTTCAAAAAAGAGGTCGTCATGAGTGGCTTTTCACCGGAATGGCTGACGTTGCGCGAGCCGTCGGATCACCGCGCGCGCGATGCCATGCTGGGGCTGAAGCTTGCCGATCGCCTGCAGAAGCGCGGCTCCGTGACGGTGACCGACCTCGGCTGTGGTACCGGCTCTAATCTCCGCGCGACCTATGCCCTGCTCGGCCCGGAACAACATTGGACGCTGGTCGACTACGACCCAGCCTTGTTGACTGCGGCCCGCACACATTTGACCGCCTGGGCGGATCGAGCAACGGCACACGGCGATCGTCTCGAGCTGGTCAAGAGCGGCAAACGCCTGACGGTGGCGTTTCGGGAAGCCAATCTCACGACGGCGCTCGATGCGGCGCTCGGCGAACGTCCCGACCTGATTACGGCATCGGCCCTGTTCGATTTGTGCTCGGCGGCTTTCATCACACGCTTTGCTGCAGCCGTGGCTGCACGCAGGGCGGTTTTTTATACGGTCCTCACCTACAACGGCGTACAGACGTGGCAACCGCGACATGCTTCTGACGCCGCCATGCTCGAGGCCTTCCACACCCATCAGATGACCGACAAAGGTTTTGGACCATCAGCCGGTCCGACCGCGCCGGCTGCCCTTGCACAGGCCTTCTGCGCCAACGGATATGTGGTCCACGAGGGTGACAGCCCCTGGCAGCTCGGCCGGTCCGATCAAGCCCTGGTCGATGCGCTCGCACCCGGTTTCGCCGGCGCCGTCGCCGAACTCGGTTCGGTCGCAGCTGGTGCAATCGCCGATTGGCGGTCAGTCAAGCGCCACGGCTGCGACGTCGGCCATACGGACACCCTCGCATTGCCCGCATGAGGCGTCAGCCGCCGGAAATGCGCGGGGCCCGGGCTGCCAGTTGATCGACCAGGCCGGTGACGAACGCCGCAGTCGGCACAACATCCCCGCCGGCCGCCTGCAGATGCGCCAAGGCCTCCGCGATGCGACTGTCGGCATGTTGCTTTGCCCGGCCGACGCCGAGGAGCGTGACGATGGTTACTTTGGCGACATCTTTGCCGACATCTTTGCCGGCGATATCGATGGTTGAATGCGCATCGAGCACGTCGTCGTAGGTTTGAAAGGCCAAGCCAAGCTTGTCACCGAACGCGCGCATGTGGCGGGCGGTGTCTTCGCCGACACCCGCGATTCGCGCGCCGCCTTCGGCCGCGAGGCCGAACAAAACGCCGGTCTTGCGCACGTGCATCAGCTCGACGTCGCTGACGGTCTGGATCGACGCCGCGTCCCGTAGATCCTGTTCCTGCCCACCTGTAAGACCGTTGGTGCCGATCGCGATCGCCAGCCGAGCCGCCAAATCGACGCGGGTATCAGCTGAACACGCCATATCGCTCGCCACGCAGGCAAATGCCTGATTCATGAGGGCGACCGCCGCGAGCGTTGCTGTGTCCTCGCCATAGATGCGATGGCACGCCGGGCGTCCTCGGCGAATCTCGGCATCATCCATGCATGGCAGGTCGTCGAGAATGAGCGAGGCCGCATGCACCATTTCGATGGCCGCCGCGAACGGCTCCGCTCGGGCTGGATCGACGCCGAATTGACGCGCCGTCAAGCACGCCAAGACGCCTCGGGCTCGCTTGGCCGGCGACAACAAGCTGTACCGCATGGCCTCGACCA
>JANOAW010000424.1:0-2008 GCA_031411355.1 Hyphomicrobiaceae bacterium
GCCGAGGCGCGCCGCACGGCGACACACAGCTGGCGCCGGGAGCGCCGTTCGTTAACGGCCCGATTGCGGCAATCCCGTGGCCGCGGCCATCAGCCGTCTGTAAGTACATCGTGGACATGGCGACGCGTCGTGTACGCGCCACTGTAACGCAGCCGGTCGCATCGGTTCTGCGTCGCCAGATGCAGGTTTGTCCGCGCGCTGCCCGGCAAATCGCCATAGTGAGCTGAAACGGTTCGGCAAAGACGGTGAGGGCACATGCGAGTGCGACGCGGCTTGCAGTCGGTATTTTTGTCCGTGGCGCACATCGCCACAGCGGCGATGCTGCTCGGCTCGGCAGTTGCCGAACCGCGTCACGGTATCGCCATGCACGGTGCGCCGAAGCACGCAGCCACCATGGCCGCATTCCCCTATGTCGATCCATCGGCGCCGAAAGGGGGGCGTCTGTCACAAGGTATTCTCGGCACCTTCGACAGCCTTAATCCGTTGACGTATAAAGGCGAGTCCGCATCGGGTGTGCGTGGCTACGTTTATGAAAGTCTGCTCGTGCGCTCGGACGACGAGCCCTTTTCGCTCTATGGTCTTGTCGCCGAAAGCATCGACGTATCAGACGACCGGCGGTCCGCAACGTTCGCATTGCGGCCGCAGGCGCGCTTTTCCGACGGCAAGCCCATGACGGTCGCCGACGTGATGTTTTCCTATCAGCTGTTGAAGGACAAGGGTTGGCCGGGCCAGCGCGACAGCCTTTCGCGCATCGAGACACTGGAGCCGATCGGTGAGCGGCAGGTCCGCTTCACGTTCAAACCGGACGACGACGGCTCGATCAACCGCGAGCTGCCGTTGATCATCGGCTTGATGGCGATCCTGCCGGCGCATGCGATCGACCCGGCGACCTTCGACCAGACGACACTGACGCCGCCGATCGGCTCCGGTCCCTACACGATCACCCGTGTCGATCCGGGCCGGGTCCTGATTTTTTCGCGCGACAAGACGTGGTGGGCCAAGGATCTGCCGATCGCCCGGGGACGCTTCAATTTCGACGAGATCCGCCACGAATATTTTCGTGACCCGACCGCGCTTTTCGAGGCGTTCAAGACCGGTGCCCTCGACGTCTACGAGGAAGCCGATCCGGTGCGCTGGGCCAACAATTACGACATCCCCGCTGTGCGCGAGGGCCGCATCGTCAAGCGTGAGTTCGCAACGCGGCTGCCGTCGGGCATGTCGGCGCTGGTCTTCAACACACGCCGCGCCCCATTCGACGACATCCGCGTCCGTCGGGCGATGATTTCGTTGTTCGACGCCGCGTGGATCAATCGCAATCTCTACGCCGGCATGTTCAAGCGCACCGAAAGTTACTTCGAACGGTCCGAGCTGTCGTCGGTCGGCCGACCAGTCGACACCCGCGAGCGCGCACTGCTCGCGCCGTTTCCCGACGCCGTGACAGCCGACATACTCGATGGCTCGGCTCGGCTGCCACAGACGGATGGCAGCGGCAACATGCGCGCCCAGCAGCGGGCGGCTTTGGCCATGCTTGGCCAAGCCGGCTATCGTCTCGAAGGCCAGAGGCTCGTCCACAAGGACACGCGCAAGCCGTTGGCATTCGAGATGCTCGCCAACTCACGGGCCCAGGAACGCATGATCAATGCCTATGCCCGCGTGCTGGACCAGATCGGCATCTCGCTGCAATTCAAGCTGGTTGAAAGTTCGCAATTCGAATTCAGATTGAAGGATTTGAACTTCGATCTGATCCAGACCCACTGGCAGGCGTCGTTGTCGCCAGGTGTCGAACAACGCGGCCGCTTCGGCAGCGCGTCGGCTGATCGCCAGAGCGCCCGCAACTATGCCGGCGTCAAGTCGCCAGCCGTCGATGCCATGATCAGCGCCGTCCTCGCCGCAAGCGAGCGCGACGTGTTCACGGCGGCCGTGCGCGCGCTTGACCGCGTGTTGCGGTCTGGGTCTTATGTTCTGCCTCTATTCCATCTGCCGAAATCGTGGGTGGCGCACAGCTCGA
>JANOAW010000425.1:0-11162 GCA_031411355.1 Hyphomicrobiaceae bacterium
TGGCGCCATCGACACCCTGGCGCCATCGTCGCGTCTACCGGGGCATCGACTTGTCCTCCACCTCTCACAACCGACCCTGCACGCCCCGACCGTCGAGCTGGCGGCGCTGCCGAAGCGGACGGTCGTGCGCGCGCTCGTCGATGGCCACAGTATTCCCGTGGCTCTGCAGCCGAACGCGCGTCCCTTGCTGATGATCACGCCCGGCGTCGCGCTCATTGCCGATACCGATCGGGCGTTTCTTGCAGCCCATCGGCATCTCACCCGGCGAATTCCGGCGTTGGGCATGCGCGTGCTTGCGGTCGAGCCAGGCGCGCCGCGCATATTATCGTCGTCGCCCCGCGTCGATCTGCAGACCAAGCAGACACTGGTCGACAGCATTGATCCCGCAGCAGTCGTCGACGCGCTGTCCGGCGCGCCGCGCCAGACCGTGCTGATCAAAGGCCGTATCGACGGCGATATGGTGTGGACGCGCGGCAAGAGCGGCGGCGAGATGCATGTCATGCTGTCCGCGCTCGAGGCCGCGGCGGCGGCGAACGATGTCACCCTGTTCGTGCACGGATCGACGGCGGCTCAACCGGGCGGGCGCAATTGGCTGTGGTTGCCCGTGTTCGACAAGGTGGCGGCAGCCGGATCGGCGCCGCGGCTCGTCGATCTGATCGCGACCGTCTCCGAAAACGCGTCGCTTGTGATCTCAGCCGAAGTGATGTCGGGCGCGTCGAACGGCGGACGGGTGCGACTTGTCGCCCGACCGGTCGAAACCGAAACCGGACGCTCGTCGGCCGAGGTGTGGTTGCGGCGGATCGGCGATGCAGCCAAAGATCTGTTGGGTGCCGAGACCCCGCGCATCCTCGTTGTTTCGTTGCCGTCCGTCGAACGCCATGACGAACTCTCGCGCCGTCTGATCGGCTGGCTGCCGTCCACGATACAGTTCGTCTACGCTGGTTTGTTGGTCGTCGGTCTGGTGGGCTGGCCGACCGCACGGCGCTGGTTCGACAGCGTGTGGCCGACCGAGATCAGCGCGGACTATGCGGGACGAGCCGGCCACATGGCAGCACGCGCGGTCCGCGCCGCGATTTTCACTGTCATTTTCGTACCGCTGGTCGCTGTCATGGCGCTGCCGGTACAAGTCACGCGGTGGTTATCACGCGCGCACGGCGCAACGAAGCGCTGAAAATAGTTGCCAGTCGGGCGTCGAGGTCGTCAGGTGGATCGACCAAACAGCGCAGAGTTTTATCATGACCTCGCAGCCCTTCCAGAGCCTGTTCGATCCGCGTGCGATCCTCATCTACGGAGCCTCGAAGGAGCTGACGCGGATCTCGGGCCAACCGATCCGCGCATTGCGCGCCGCAGGCTTTGCCAAACCGGTGCATTTCGTCAATCCGAAGTACCAGGAGCTTCACGGCCAGCGCTGTTTTGCCGACGCGGCGAGTGTGCCCAAGCCGTGCGATCTCGCAATCGTCGCCGTGCCGGCGGCGGCTGTGGCAGCGGCCATCCGCGACTGTGGCAAGGCCGGCATCACACACGCCATCGTCCTCACAGCCGGCTTTCGCGAAGCTGGTGACGAGGGGCGTCGTCACGAAACGGACCTCAAGGCGGCTGCGACCGAAACCGGCATTCGCGTCATCGGACCCAACTGCCAGGGCATGATCTCGGTGCCACACCGCGTCTGGGCCGCGTTCGGCTCGATCAGCGAGGAAGTCGATTTAGCCGAAGGTTTCGTCAGTTGCGTCTTCCAGTCCGGCGGTTTTGGCTACGCCATCGTCAATCTTGCCGAGTTGCAGGGCGTCGGTTTTCGAACCTGCGTCTCGTCTGGCAACGAGGCCGACACGACGACACCCGAACTTCTCGAAGCCTTCCTCGACGATCCCGGCTGCAAGCTGGCATTCGCCGTCATCGAAGGGACGCCCGATGCACGCCGACTGCTCGACGTCGGCCGCAAAGCGCTCGAAACGGGTAAACCCGTCCTGATCTGGAAATCCGCCAACACCGACGCCGGCGCCAAAGCAGCTGCGTCCCACACAGCCAATATGACCGGGCGCGCCGACCTGTTTCGCGCCGCCTTTCGCCAATCTGGATTGATCGAAGTCGACGACGTCGAGCCGATGGTCGACATCGCCAAACTGATGGCGCAGGGCCGTTTGCCCCGCGGCAACCGCATCGGCGCGCTGTCGATCTCGGGTGGCTCGGGCATCGTGTTCGCCGATCGCTGTGTGCGCGAAGGCTTGGTGCTGCCAGCGTTCGCCGACACGACCGTCGCCGCACTGGCCAAGATCATCCCGAGCTTCGGTTCCTCGCAAAATCCGGCCGACGTAACGGCCGGCATCTTCAATGACATGAGCCTGCTGACCAAGACGCTCGATATCGTCCTGCAAGACCCCAACATCGATCAGCTGACCATCATGCTGGCATCGATCCCGGGCACGCCGGCGGCAGTCGCAGCCGAGGCGATCGCGGCCGCCGCGCAAAAGACCGACAAACCCGTGTATCTCGCGTGGTCCGGCCGGCGCTCGAAATCAGAGGCGGCATTCCGTATTCTCGAGGCGGCCAACGTGCCGATTATCTCGACGCCGGTCCGGTTGGCACAAGCGGCGGCGGCGCTTGCCCGCTTTGCGACCGATCGAGAGCGCCTGCTGCCACGCAAGCTGCCATCTCCGGCGCGTGCGGATGCGGTGACACTGCCGCCGGGCGCCGTGACCCTCAGCGAAGCGGAAAGCAAAGCCGTTCTCGCCGCCTACGATATCCCGGTCACGCACGAGGCGTTCGTTGCCAAGGGCGAGGCCGTTCTCGGCCGCGCAGCGAAACTCTCGCCGCCGTTCGCGGTCAAAGTCGTTTCGCGCGATATCGCCCACAAGAGCGAAGCCGGTGGCGTCAAACTCGGCGTGAGAGACGTCCTGAGCGCAGAGCAGGCGGCGAAAGACGTCATCGCCGCGGCACGGAAATATGCGCCGAAAGCCAAGATCGATGGTGTCATCGTGTCGGAGATGGCCGTCGGTATCGAGGCCATCGTCGGCGTCGTCAACGATCCGGCGTTCGGCCCCTGCGTCGCCGTCGGCCTCGGCGGCATATTGACCGAGGTGCTCAAGGACGTGACCTTCCGCATCGCCCCGTTCGGCATCGAGACGGCGCGCGATATGATCGCTGAGTTGCGCGGCGCAAACCTGTTCGACGGCTACCGCGGCCAGCCGGCCGGAGACAAGGAGGCCTTGGCCTCGATGCTCGTCGATGTCTCGCGCATGGCGTGGGCCCTTCGCGCGCGCATCGCTGAACTCGACATCAACCCCGTGTTCGTCGGCCCGCACGGCGTGGTGGCGGCGGATGCGTTGCTGGTATTGCGCTGACGGCTGCGGATCAGGCGAGGTCGCGCGCGAAGGCCATGACGGCGGTGTGGTCGGCACCCGCCCCGAGCGCCGTGGCCGCGCGTTTCAGATAAGCATCGACGAATGCCAATTCGTCGGCTGCGACGCCGAGTTCGCGGGCGAGCGCGTGGGCCATGCCGACATCTTTGCTCATCAACGCGAGGGCAAAGCCTGAATCGAATTTTTCCGGGATGAGGTAGCGTTCCGCCTTGTGTTCCGTCGTATTGTTGCGACCGGTCGAGGCGTTGATTACACGTGTCATGACGGCGGGATCGAGGCCGAAGGCCTTGCCGGCAAGAAGCGCTTCGCAGGTGGCGATCAAGCCGGCGGCGGACACGTAGTTGTTCAAGGCTTTGAGCGCATGGCCTGAGCCGAGCTTGCCGGTGCGGTGCACGTGGCCCATGGCCGACAGGAACGGCGAGACGCGGTCGACCAGAGCGTCGGGCCCGCCGGTCATGATGGCGAGAGTACCGGTCACGGCTTTGCCGACGCCTCCAGACACGGGCGCATCGATCAGGCCGATGCCGTACCTGGCCAAGCTCTCACCGAGCATGATCGTATCGGGTGCGTAGGACGAACTCATGTCGACGACGATGGCGCCGCGGGGCATGGACGCGATGAGGCCCACCTGGACTTTACCCGCCTGTTGGGTGGACCCGAGGACGACGGCGCGAACGATCTTGCTGTCGGGCAACATGGTGATCACCACATCGCAACGCCCGACCTCACCGATCGCGGTTGCCGCAACGACGGAGGTATGGTCACGCGCCAGCGCTTGCCCGCGCATCGGGTCGGCGTCGAAAACGACGACGTCATGACCAGCCTCGACGAGGCGGCGCACCATTGGCGCACCCATATTGCCGATGCCGACAAATCCGATGCTCATGATTGTCCCTCGAAGCCGTCGTTTTCGCAGTCGCCGTCACGTGTAGTCGAGCGGCATCCAGAGAACACACCGGCGATAATACGACGAGTACCGCTGGCCGAACTTGCAACCCTTGCGCGCCATCACGTCGTCAGGCGTCTGCAACGGCCGGTCGAGGCTCGACGACATGGCGACTGCCGAAGCCAAATCAATGTGCGCGTGGCGATCACACAGTGCTGGCGCCGCGATCATCACCGCAGCAACCGCCGTCGCCAGTGAACCGGCAGTGCGAAAAGATTTCATCGGCGCGAACTCTCAGCTGAGGTTCGACACATAAATCCACATGCCGGCTGCGTAAATGGGCCGGCTGCGTAAATGGGTGAGTGGCCACCCGGCCAGCCACGCGGCGCGCCATCGATCACCTCACTCACGGTTTCGGCTCGAACGTCAGCGCCACGCCATTGATGCAATAGCGTTGGCCGGTCGGTTTCGGGCCGTCCGGGAACACATGTCCCAGATGTGCGTCACAGCGGGCACAATGCACCTCGGTTCGGCGCATGAAGAATTTGCGGTCTTCGGTCGTCTCGACGGCGTCCGGCGCGGCCGGCGCATAAAAGCTCGGCCAGCCCGTGCCACTCTCGAACTTGGTTGCCGCATCGAACACGTTTTCACCGCAGCACACACACTTGAAGACGCCCGGGCGCTTTTCCTCGTTCAGCGGACTGGAACCGGCGCGCTCCGTGCCATGCCCGCGCGCGACGGCGAAAGCTTGCGGGGACAACTGCTTGCGCCAGTCGGCGTCGGATTTGACGATCTTGGTTGTCATGGCGACCTCTCTAGGCAACGACTATATGCGCTGATGTAATGGCCGTTTGCGGCGTCGGCAACGGCTGCAGGCATCAAGCCTTCTTGACCGGCTCGCCAACCGAGGGCATGCGCGATCGATGACCGACACGACCGCCACCCGCCTGTCCGCCGTCCGCGAGGCGATCGCCGCTGCAGCCATCGAGGCCGGTCGCGATCCGTCCCGCGTGACCCTCATCGTCGTTTCCAAAACCTTCGACGCACCCGACATTCAACCCGTCATCGACGCCGGCCAGCGGGTGTTCGGCGAAAATCGCGTGCAGGACGCGCAAAAGAAATGGCCGGCCTTGAAGGCCGCTCATCCCGACATCGCCCTGCATCTGATCGGCCCGCTGCAATCCAACAAAGCCCGGGAAGCAGTGGCCCTGTTCGACGCCATCCACACCATCGACCGGCCCAAGATCGCCGCGGCGGTCGCCGACGAGATGGCAAGACAGCAGCGGCGCCTGCAACTGTTCGTGCAAGTGAATACCGGTGAGGAAGAGCAGAAGGCCGGTATCATGCCGGCCGACGCGGCAGCCTTCATCACCGCGTGTCGCGAGACCTGGAAACTCGATATCGCCGGCCTAATGTGCATTCCGCCGGTCGATGACATGGCGGTGATCCATTTCGCGTTCCTGGCCAAACTGGCCACGGAGCACGGCATCGCCGGATTGAGCATGGGCATGAGCGCCGACTACGAAGCGGCCATAAACGTGGGCGCGACGCACGTGCGGGTCGGCAGCGCCATCTTCGGATCGCGCCCCGGCGGTCAACCCGCTCCAAACAGCCAGTCGTAGGCTTTTAACATGATGACGAAAGCGCCGGCGCCGGCCGAGGCGATGGTATAGCCGGGATTTTCAGCCAGCTTGCGCAGCATCAGCCGCATTGGTCCGGCGTGGCGTGCGATCAAGCCGGCATCGGTCACCAACGTGTGCGCATTGGCGCGTTCGGCGATGTCGGCGATCACACGCACCTTCGTCAGCGTCGAGGCGAGTACGTCGCGGTACCGACCCGCCGTCACCGCCTCTGCCTCCGCCGCGCCCGGCAGAAATCCGCTCATGGCAAAACCGTTACGCTCGGCCAAGGCTTGGAGTTTAGCTGTCCCGACGATGTAGCCGTCGCCGTAGATGTCCGGAACCAGGCGCGCCAGATCGATGCGGTTCTCGTCGGGAATGTGTTCCGAGCGGCCTTTCAAAACTGCAAATCGATGCTCCAGCGCGGCAAAGCCGAAGCGGTCATCGCGCATGTGCCAATGCACATATTTCGCGCCGCGCGCTGCCAGTACGAAGGCAAAGAATTCGCCGAGCATCGTGCGTTCGAGATAGTCGAGATAGCGCGGGATCTGGTCCGGCGCGATGCGCGCGAGTTCGGCGATCTTGGCGATCGACAAGGTGGTGGATTGCCCGGTGTCGAACTGTCGTAACGCGATGCAGATGGTGCGCAACGACGAACCCGCGTCCGAGGCCTCACCAAAGCTCTGACACGCGTAATGGATCGCATACACCGAAGGCGGGTGTGCGAGCACGGCGGCTAACTTGTCGCGCGCCGCTTTCTGGCGCGCGGGGTTGGGCAACGGCATCACGGACGGCTCTCTCGACCTCACAGCGCGCAGCGACTCAGATCGTGTCGACGATCCCGACAGGCAAAGGCGGCGGCATGCGGGCGGGCAACCCCCGAGCTGCGGGCGACGGTTATTTCGCTGTTGGTAAGTCAGCCGTCGCGAGCCGATGCGCGCCGAAATTTCGCGCTGGGTCCATCTCGGCCGTCGGCACGCCACGCGGGCGAGCGGCATCGCCACCACCGCGCGGCAGGAACCGGCCGGAGCCGGGCTTACCGGCAAGCACACCGCGATCGACGATCACGTCGCCACGACGCAGCACGGTCTCGGGCCAACCTTTGACGCGACGCCCGGCGAATGGGGTGAAGCCCGCGCGATCGTGCATCATGTCGTCTGACAACGTCACCTCACGGTTTGGGTCCCAGAGCACGAGGTCGGCGTCCGCGCCGATCGCGATCGTGCCTTTGCGACCGCCAAGATCATACAGGCGGGCAGGCGCGGTCGCGGTCAGTTCGACGAATTTGTGCACACCGAGACGGCCCTTCGACACCATGGCATCGAACAACAGCGGCATGCGGGCTTCAAGGCCCGGTAAACCGTTGGCGATCTGTTTGAAATTCGGCGCCGGCCCGGCACTGAACTTGCCCGACGCGTCGTAGCGATAGGGTGCGTGATCCGACGAGATGACCTGCAGGTCTCCGAGTTCGAGCGCCTGCCAGAGTGCCTCCTGATCGGCGAACGTTCGCGGCGGCGGCGAGCACATCCATTTGGCGCCCTCAAAGCCCGGCTTGTCGAGATCATCCGCCGTCAGGAACAGATATTGCGGGCACGTCTCGGCGAACACCTTCAACCCGCGATCGCGCGCGGCGCGAATGACAGCGACACCTTCGGCCGTCGAGACGTGGAACACCATGATCGGTTGGTCGAGCAGTTCTGCGGCGATGATCAAACGGTTGATCGCCTCGGCTTCCGCGCCACGTGGGTGACTGACGGCATGATATTTCGGCGCCACATAGCCTTTTTCGAGCAGGCGTTTGGTCATCCAGGCGATCATGCCGTGATTTTCGGCGTGCGCGCACACCATGGCGCCGGCGCGGCGTGCGGCAAGCAGAATATCGAGCAAGCCTTCATCGTCGATTTTGATCAGGTCGTAGGTCATGAACAGCTTGATCGAGCCGTGGCCTTCAGCGAACAACGCGGGAAAATCGTGTTCCAGGGCCTGCCGGGTCGGATCAGCGACGATCATGTGCGTCGCGAAGTCGACGATGGCACCGCGTCGTGCCAGCGCCATGTAATCATCGACGACGGTGCGCAGGCGTTTGCCGCGATGCTGCGAGGCGAAACAGACGACCGTGGTGGTACCGCCGAAGGCTGCCGATGCGGTCGCACTTTCGAAGCTATCAGCGGTCATGACGCCGCCAGCTGAGATTTGCTCGATGTGGGCATGCGCGTCGACGCCGCCCGGCAAAACCAGTCGGCCGCGCGCATCGATCTCCACGGTGCCGTCGGCCAAGCCCTCACCAAGCGCGACGATGCGGCCGTCACGAATGGCGATATCGGCCGTGTAATCATCGCTCGCCGTGGCGACGCGCCCGTTGCGGACGACGGTATCGTACATACTCATGGCCTACTCCGATTGAGTGGCGTCGAGCATAGCGCGACGACGTCGACACGCAACCGCACAACACAGCGAGATGTCCGACGTCAAATGCAATGGCGATCCCACAAACGCGAAACCCCGCCCTGTTGGGGAGGGCGGGGTTTCGTAGTCCGTGTCGCCTGTGTGAAACGACCGTCCGGAATTCACGAGATCGACGTCAATGCATCACAACCTGCGCCGGGGGGTGACCGGATTTTCCGGCCCGGGCAGGAGATGGGATGAAGAGGGAGGCGACGAGCAAGCCCGCGGCGATGGCGAAACATGCCAAAGCCAGTGCCTTCGCGCCCTTCTGAGACCGTCCCTCTGCATTCGTCACGATATGCATTGTCGTTTTCTCGAGTATCACGCTCCGAGGACAGGGCGAAAACCGATCCGCTCGTCCATCCAAGTGAGGAATTTGTAACCGAATAAGTCGGCCGCGTCTAGTATTCCGTCCATGTATTGTTAATCGACGAAACGGTAATCGTTTACCAACCGGAGAATGCGTCAAAATAATACGACTATTAACATATTGAAAACATTCGAGCCTCGCGGCGCAAACCGGAGACTCGAAACGAGACGGTATTTAAGGCGTTTTTAATACGTGAACTTGACGGTCGCGACCACACGGCCATCACACTGGAAGGTCGCGCCTTTGCAGAAATCGGTCACGAGGCCGTCGTTCTTGACGTTGGTGTCCCAGTACCGCAGGTCGAACGACAGCTTGTCGGCGGTCAAGGTGACGCCGGCATTCCAGTACATGTAGTCTTTCTTGCCGTTGGTCACGAGCGACTGGTACCGATCATCATAGCCTTTCTGATATCCCCACAGAGCGCTGACGCTCGGGGTGATAAAGCCGTGCGCCGGGAGAACCTGCGTGAACGACGTCTCGGACGTGAACACGCGGCCGGTCGAATTGGTATAGTCGGGCGACCAGAAGTAGGTCGAGGCCAGCGTGCCGTCTTTCCAGACGTCGCGGCTCATGCCGAATTTCAATTCGGCATAATCCAGTTCACCCGTGATCACGGCAGCTTTGTCCTTGGCGCCGGGATAGGCGTAGTAGATGGCGCCGACGTCGAACGTGATCTTGTTCCAGACCGGTTTGAAACCGGCATACAGGTCGACTTCGGCGCGTGCGATGTGGCGGCCGTTGTCCATGCCGAAGTCGAGGCCGGAAGCCCAGAAGCCGGTATAAAAAATGCCGTACGTCAGATCGAGGCCGCCTTGTCCGGTCGGACGCTCGGCCGTCTGCGAGAAGCCGCGGAACACGTAATCGGACGTGATACCGCCATTGAACGAATATTTGAATTCGCGCTTGTCGTCAGCGCTGGCAGGCATGGCGATCGTGGCTGCCACGGCAGCGGTGGCGAGTAGTTTGCGCAGCGACATGGCTAGTCCCTCATGACCGATGTAGCCTCGGTCGATCGACTGAGTCGCAGCACTCCACAAGGCCCGTAAACGGGATGTTAATATATTTCGGGTCGGCGTGATTTCTGCGCCACGCCACTGCCCATTCAACGGGCACTTTCAAGTGATTCCATGACCAGATTGCCATTTGTGTAAACACAGATGTCGCCGGCGATCGCCATGGCGCGACGCGCGATATCCTCGGCACTTTTATCGCTGTCCAACAATGCCCGCGCAGCTGCCAGCGCATAAGATCCGCCTGAGCCGATACCCATGCAATCGTGTTCGGGCTCGAGAACGTCGCCGGTGCCGGTCAGGACAAGGGTGCGTTCACGATCGGCGACCAGCATCATGGCCTCGAGACGACGCAAATAGCGATCGGTACGCCAATCTTTGGCCAGGTCGACACAGGCTCGCGTCAACTGCGCGGGATATTGTTCGAGTTTGGCTTCGAGCCGCTCGAACAATGTGAAAGCATCGGCAGTCGAGCCGGCGAAGCCGCCGATCACGTCGCCGCGCCCAAGCGGGCGAACCTTGCGGGCGTTGGCCTTGATCACCGTCTGTCCGAGACTGACCTGGCCATCGCCGGCAATGACGACGCGGCCGTTTTTTCGCACGGTGAGAATAGTGGTCATAACGGCTCCGGTGTTCAGGCAGCGGCCAGGGCGGCCGATCAACGTGGTCGGTCTGCATATGGCGCCGGCCGCCGATCCACACAAGTTACCGCCCCGTTGTGCCGCCTTGTTCCATGGCTTCGTTGTGGGGTGCGGTATCGCCGAAAGCGCGCTAGAGGAGGTCGATCAGAACAGCCGACCGGGACCGCTCGTGAGCAAACGCATTCTATTGGCCGACATCGTCTCAGCCCACGGCATTCGGGGCGAAGTGGTTCTGCGCACCTACACGGCCGATCCTGAAGATATCGGCGCGTATGGTGCCTTGGCCGACGAAAGCGGCAGCCGGTCGTTTCGGATCGTGCGCGCCAAAGCGGGCACCAAAGGCGTGATCGCGCAGCTCGCGGGCATCTCGACGCGCAATCAAGCCGAGGCGCTGCGGGGCACCAAACTCTACGTCGCGCGCGCCGCGCTGCCGCCCCCGGCCGATGGCGACTATTACCACGAGGATCTGATCGGTCTCACCGTGATAACGCCTGACGGTGGCACGATCGGCAAGGTCGCAGCGATGCAGAACTTCGGCGCGGGCGACTTGCTCGAGATTCAGCTTTCTGGCGGCAAGGCGACGGAGTTCGTGCCCTTCACCGACACGTACGTGCCGACGGTCGACATTGCGGCCGGCACGGTGGTCGTGATCATGCCGGTCATGGTCGGCGATCCGGAACCCGACAGCGAAACGGACGCCGCGCCATGACGCCGCCCGACATGACGTTGCCCAACACGTTGCAGACCGACACGCCGCGATCCGACATGACGTGCCGGGAGGCGATCGCTCGTGATCTCGCAGCCATCGTCGACCTGTTGCGAGACGACGCGTTGG
>JANOAW010000426.1:0-1886 GCA_031411355.1 Hyphomicrobiaceae bacterium
GTCTCTGCAGGCCGATGATATTGAGGCCCGAAAGATGCGCGCGATTACCGAGCGCCATGCCGTAGGGGATGAGATCGTGTTCCAGCCCCGACAATCCGCCGACGAAAGCGTGATTGCCGACCCGGGCGAACTGGATGATCGCGGCGCCACCGCCGACGATGACGAAATCGCCGAGCGTGACGTGCCCCGCGAGCATCGCCCCATGCGAGAGAATCACGCTGTTGCCGACGATACAATCATGGCCGACATGACTGTCGCCGAGAAACACACACTTGTCGCCGATGACGGTCTTCATGCCGCCCCCTTCGGTACCGGGGTTCATGGTGATGCCTTCACGGATGACGCAGTCGGCTCCGATCACCAACGTCGACGGCTCGCCCTTGTATTTCAGGTCTTGCGGCTGATGGCCGAGCGATGTGAACGGGAACACCACGGTGCGCGCCCCGATCGTGGTGCGGCCGGCAATGGCGACGTGACTTTTCAATTCGACGCCGGGACCGACCTCAACGTCGGAGCCGATGGTGCAGAACGGACCGATCCTGGCGCCGTCTCCAATCACGGCGCCACGCTCGATCACAGCACTCGGATGAATATCGGTTGATCGACTGGCCGCGATCGGCGCACTCGATACACGCGAGGCGATGCCGCGCACGGCGACGCGTGCGACAGCTTTAGCTTTTTTGGGCATCGCGCGGGTCCACGATCATGGCGGAGATTTCGGCCTCGGCGACCGTTTTACCGAGCACCTTCGCATCACACTTGAAACGCCAGACATTGCCGCGATTGCGCAATTGCTGCACGTGCAGGTGCAACGTGTCGCCTGGCAGCACGGGCTTGCGGAACTTGGCGTTGTCGATCCCCATGAAATAAACGATGTGGGGAATGTCCGTGGTGCCGGCGTTGTGCACGCAGATCGCACCGGCCGTCTGAGCCAGCGCTTCGATGATCAGCACCCCCGGCATGACCGGATACTTCGGAAAGTGGCCCTGGAAGAACGGCTCGTTGATCGTCACGTTCTTGATGCCGATGCCGCTTTGATCCCGATCGATGTCGATGATCTTGTCGATCAGCAGGAAGGGATAGCGGTGCGGCAACAATTGCATGACTTTCGCGATGTCGGCAGTCGCCAATTCGCGTGCTTTGGTCTCGTTCATTCTCCGTCCCCGAATGTCCACTCAAATCAACTTGCGTCGTCGCCTGCGGAAGACTCGTCCTTCGTCGCGCGCTCCATCAACTTACGCATGGCGCTGCGTTCGGCGGCCCAGGACCGCAAAGGCACCGCAGGTGTTCCAACCACTCGACTTCCCGCGGCCAGATCGTCCTTGACATGACTTGCACCGGCGATCTGCACACCCTGGCCGATGCGCAGATGGCCAGCAACGCCACTTTGGCCGCCCATGACCACATAGTCTTCGAGTGTCGCCGAACCTGCGATACCGACCTGCGCGACGATCACGCAATGACGCCCGATGACGACGTTGTGGCCGATCTGTACCAAGTTGTCGATCTTGGTCCCTTGCCCGATGATGGTATCCTTAAGAGCTCCGCGATCGACGCTGGAATTGGCGCCGATCTCGACATCGTCCTGAATGACCACGCGGCCGATCTGTGGCACCTTCAAATGCCCGCCTGGCCCCATGGCGAAGCCGAAGCCGTCCTGCCCGATGCGCACGCCCGCGTGGATGACGACGCGATCACCGATCAGGCAATGTTGTAAGCTGGCAGCCGGGCCAACGT
This sequence comes from Hyphomicrobiaceae bacterium, assembly GCA_031411355.1. GTDB lineage: Bacteria > Pseudomonadota > Alphaproteobacteria > Rhizobiales > Hyphomicrobiaceae > JABFRJ01. The sequence goes on from JANOAW010000426.1 coordinate 1,738, forward strand.
AACTGCCCCGACCGACAGTGACGCGGTAGCCGACAACGGCCCCCGCAGCGATGACGGTATCGCGTCCGATCCAGGCCTCGCGACCGATGATGGCACCTGCCTCGATCCGCGCCCCATCCTCGATGCGGGCAGATGGATGGACGAGAGGC
>JANOAW010000427.1:0-2193 GCA_031411355.1 Hyphomicrobiaceae bacterium
ACGCCGGCACGGCGCGGGTTCGGATTTCGGCCACCAGCGCACTGGCCGTTACCTGCGCGCCCATGAAGCCGGAGTTCACGCCGTCGTGGCCACCATGCAGGAACGCAGGCAGGCCGCGATTCTGCGCGACATCGGTGATGCGGGCCACGCAGCGCTCGGCGTGAATGGCCAGCTTGGCGACACCTAGCAAGAGCGTATCCGACGCAAACGCAACGTGCTGGCCGTAAAAGTTACCGCCATGAAGAATCGCGTCATCGTCGGCAACTATGAGCGGATTGTCAGTGGCGCTGCGCAATTCGGTCGTGACGATGCCGTCGTGAAACGTGAGCACGTCGAGCACCGCACCGATGACCTGCGGCACGCACCGTATGGTGTACGGGTCCTGCGGCAAATCGCCCTCCGGCAGCCAACCGTCAATCGAGGCCGATTCATCCAGCGGTGGTGGTGGTTGCACGAGCGCTTGCAGTCTTTCACTTCCAGCGCTCCAGCGCGACAGGGCCGCGTGTGTCTGCATCTGCCCAGCGTGCGGGCGAGCGACGCCGAGTCGCGCGTCCCAGGCTTCGAGTCGCCCACCAAGGCACTCCGCGTACAGCACCGACAGCCGCAGCGCGAGATCGGCGGCACGGCGCGCTCGCTCGGCGTTCACTGCGGCAATGCCCGTCATGCACGACGTCCCATTGACCAGGGCGATGCCTTCCTTGTGGCCGAGGGTGATGGGCGCGATACCGGCAGCGCGCATCGCGTCGGCGGACCGGTGCCGTTCGCCGCAAACCCACATCTCGCCTTCGCCCATGAGTGCCAGCGCGACGTGCGCGAGCGGGGTGAGATCACCGCTTGCGCCAACGGTGCCCATCTCGGGGACGACGGGCACGAGGTCAACGTTGATGCAATCGAGCAGGCACCGGAACAATTCCGCGCTCACGCCCGAGTATCCGCGCGCGAGGCTCGAGGCGCGTGCCACCATCATGGCGCGTGTGTGACGCACCGAGAGCGGCTTCCCCACCCCCGAGCAGAGGTGGTACACGAGGTTGCGCTGGAGAAGCGAGGCGTGTTCCGGTGTGACCGGGTGCGACGCGAGTGGTCCGTAGCCAGTTGTGACGCCATAGATCCGGCGACGCTCGCGCACCATGCGTTCGAGGACCGCGTGTGACGCGGCCATGCGTTGAGCAGCGTCGGTGCCGATGGTGGCTGATGCGTCGCGTAGCGCGATAGCGAATACGTCGCTGGTGGTGATCTCGCCGCCGACGTCAACGCTGGTGTGGATTCGCTCGTGGAGGCTTGCGCCAGGCACCGTGATACGCGTGGCGAACGGTGACGTGAGAGTATGCATCATGCGGCAACAAGAAGGCGGTAATCGTCGCCAGCGCGACTGCGTTCAAGCAGTCGATCGAAATCGATGATTCCGACGAGATCGCGGTCGGAATAGACGAAGCCACGCAACGGACTCTCCGACAGGGCGGCAGGGAGCCACTTCACACTACCACGACAGACTCCCGTGACGGCGCGAACGCGGAGAGCAATCGCCGGTCGGTCCATGCCGTCGGGGCGGACGTGCACGTACGTGGCGTCTGCGTCATCGATGGGGAGGTTGAAGAGCGAGTCTCCGAGGTCGATGAGTTCGACGGTGCCCCCCGTGCGGTCGATGACGCGCGAGCCGTGCAGTGCCAACGCCGAGGCATCCCGCCGCTCGATGTGGCCCACCATGCGGAGCGGCACGCCGACCATCGCGTCGTCGTCGTTCGCGCCCACCCGAAACACGAGATACTCCGAGATGCTCGTCACGTTGCATCCGAAAAACACCGTACTGCCGACGCCCGCCTTTTGCGCCACGCGCAGTTTCAGGTCGCGGATCGGCCAGGTCTGCCGGTCGGGACGATAGGCCACTGACCCGTCGCCATCGTCTGCCAGAGAAAGGCGTACGAGGTCACCCACCCGCGACAACGACGCGGTGATCGTCACGTAGCCGGGACGCCCACTGGCGATGCGTTGCACAGCATCGCGGACCAATGACGAGTCCCGCATTGCATCCATCCAGCTGCCAGCGGCGACCAGCAACCCGTTCGCCACTGCACTCGGAATGGTGAGCGTGGTGTCGGGGCTGGCGTCTTGAAGGACCACGCGCAGGGGCGACTGCCCAAGGTGCCTGAGCAACACTCCTTCGAGCGCCTGGATGAAGTCGGCCGAGGACACCAG
>JANOAW010000428.1:0-6636 GCA_031411355.1 Hyphomicrobiaceae bacterium
TGCGGGATGCCGACGCCGGTCAAGGCGAGCGTGCCAATCACCATCATCCAGTATGTAAACGGGATTTTCTTGTGCAGGCCACCCATGTTGCGCATGTCCTGCTCGTGGTGCATCGCGTGGATGACCGAGCCGGCGCCCAAAAACAGCAGCGCCTTGAAGAAGGCGTGGGTGAAGAGGTGGAAAATGCCCGCCGAATAGACTCCTGCCCCGAGCGCAACGAACATGTAGCCGAGCTGCGAACAGGTCGAATAGGCGATCACGCGCTTGATGTCGTTCTGAACCAGACCGACGGTGGCGGCGAAGAACGCCGTCAGCGTGCCGACGGCCGTGACGACCATCAACGCATAAGGTGCGTATTCGAACACGGGTGAAAGTCGCGCGACCATGAACACGCCGGCGGTGACCATAGTCGCTGCATGGATCAAGGCCGAGACTGGAGTCGGTCCCTCCATGGCGTCGGGCAGCCACGTGTGTAGCAGAAACTGCGCCGACTTGCCCATCGCGCCCAAGAACAGCAGCAGGCACAAGTTGGTCAGGATATCGACTGTATAGCCGAGGACATCGAAGGTCTTGCCGACCAAGCCCGGAGCGGCCTGGAAGACCTGGTCAAGATTGACGGAGCCGGCAAGCCAGAACAGGCCGAAGATGCCCAAGGCGAAGCCGAAGTCGCCGACGCGGTTGACGACGAACGCCTTGATGGCGGCCGCGTTGGCACTGTCTTTATGATACCAGAAGCCGATCAGCAGGTACGACGCGAGTCCGACGCCTTCCCAGCCAAAGAACATCTGCAGGAGGTTGTCCGACGTCACCAGCATCAGCATGGCGAACGTGAACAGCGACAAATACGCAAAGAAGCGCGGGCGCGAGTCGTCCTCGGCCATATAGCCGATGGAATACAAATGCACGAGGCTCGACACGGTGTTGACGACAACCAACATGACCGCGGTCAGCGTGTCGATGCGCAGAGCCCAGGAAACATCGAGATCGCCCGACGTGATCCAGCGCAGCACGTGCACCTTGTAGGACGCGTGGCCGATACCGACCTGATAAAACACCACCCACGACAACACCGCAGCGATCATCAAAAACGCGGTCGTGATGATCTCGCTCGGTCTTGGCCCGAGCGCACGACCGAACAGCCCGACGATGAGGGCGCCGATCAAAGGCAGGAATACGATTGCTTGTGTCATGTGTCGTCCGGCCTGTGTCGCGGAGAGCGTTCAGGTGAGTCAGGTGGCCTTGTGGCAGATGTCGCGGCGTCTGTCAGTGCGGCGCTTGGTGTGGCATCTGTGGAGCCGTCCGGGTCCCAAGCCGCGTCGACCGTCTCGGCGTAATCAGCGATGGACGGGCCGATTGGCGGAGCGGCCGTGCCCTATTCATGCGACCGGGATTCCCCGCCGATCAGCAGCATGGAGTGGCCATCACCCCTTCATCATATTGATGTCCTCGACCGCGATCGATCCGCGATTGCGGAAATAGACGACGACGATGGCGAGGCCGATGGCGGCTTCGCCGGCGGCGACCGTCAGCACGAACAAGGCGAACACCTGGCCGACGAGATCGCCGAGAAAGCTCGAGAAGGCAACGAGGTTGATATTGACGGCAAGCAGCATCAGCTCGATCGACATCAGGATGACGATGACGTTCTTGCGATTGAGGAAAATGCCGAAGATCCCCAGGGTGAACAGGATCGCGGCGACCGTCAGATAGTGTCCAAGTCCGATCACGAATGCCCCCGGTGCGGCTATTGCGTCCTTCGCTTAGTCGATGCAGCCGTTGGGGGAAAGGCCGAAAGTGCCGCGGCCGCAGCCCGTCGCGGTCGGTTGAGCGGCAATATCGGGCCGATTGGTCAACGACTTTCTTTGTAAGCCTCACCTTGTTCGTTGCGGACGTCATCCGAGCCTCCAATCTTAAAAAGCGACCACCGAGCGACCATGCGCGCGGGAACTCGCTGGACCATTGGAGACGTTGGAATCGCCATAAAAACAAGATGTTTCATTGGGTTGCGGCACTCGCGGGACGACGCGGGATTTGCCGGGATTGGTGAAAAACCAGTATGGCATGCAAGAGGTCAGGGGTTCGCCCCCTCGGCTCAACCAATGAAACATCCATTGAATTTGAGCCTTTGGGTGACATTCGGACCTGCATGATTGAGCCATTGACCTCCCCCGAGCGGCGCTAGCCCAGCTCCGGTCGGCATCGGGGATGTGCCTTTCCCACGGCCACGGTCCGTTTCATCAACCGGGAGGAACAATCGGTGACGCGTGTCGACCGACCTGCGTCGGCCAGCTATCCTGTCGCTCGCATTTGACCCCAAGCCGACATCCGCCCTCGGTGTCCCGGAATGCGATCGGCGCCGCAGGCGCTGATTGCATATCCGGGATCTTGACCGCTCAAAGTCAAAGCGCAATTCAGGGCTCGATGCCGTTCAGGCGGAGCAGCTCCGGAAAGAGATCTGCCCACGTTGGATTCATCGTTTCGATCAGCTCGATTTTCCAATCGCGCCGCCAGCGCTTCAACAGAAATTCACGCCGTTGCGCGGCATCGGCGGTTTCGTGAGCCTCGAAATACACAAGCCGATCAACCCAATAGCGCTTGGTGAACCCGTCGATAAGATGCTCCCGGTGTTCGGTCGCGCGCTTGATGAGATCACTCGACATACCTGTGTAGATGACCCCGCGCCGCTTGCTCGCGGTCATGTAGACGTGAAACGATTTGAGAAAGAGCGCCGTCATGGCGGCGAAAGTAGAGACCTGCTCGGGGCGGTCAGATCCCGGATATGGTTTCATCGCCCGCGGCGACGAAACCATTCCGGGACACCGAGAAGGAATGTCTGCAGCTGTCACATGACGTCGCAGCCGCGATGGCGGCGAGGGGGATCCGGTCGGTTTCGGGTGAGCACCTTCCGGTTGCTTGGACGCTCATCTTCGCGGGAATCTTAAGTGCATCGTCGACCTCGATGCCGGGGTGTGTGGCCAATAACAGCCGGACCGTGCGCACGTTGTCCGGTCTGCAATGGATCAGCGTGGTCTTTGTGCGTTGCATCGAGTGCGAGGATGGGCGGTCAGTGAGTGTTCATGGCTGGCGAGGCAAGAGCGCAAACGTTGCGGGCTTCCTCAACCGTCGAGACCGTCGCAAAGGGCTCGTGTCCGCGTGACTTCGCGTGCTTGCGGAAGTTCGGCTTGCGCTTTTCCTTCAGCGCGTTGACGCCTTCGCGAGATTCTTCCGTGTCGTAAGCGAGTGACGTCGAGCCTTCAGAAACTCGAAAATACAGTCACGGTATTCTTTCAAAAAGGCGGCGCAGTTCTAGCCGGGGCGGCGGGCGCGCGCACGCTCGTAGAGACCCATGACCTCGGGAAGGTGCTGCTGGATGGTTGTTATGCGTGTCTGGCCGGACTGATGGGTCGACAACCACTGCGGTGGCGCGCCGCCCGCCGCTTTGGCCATCTTCTGCCAGAGCGTTACACCGGAGCGCGGATCATAGCCGGCTCGCGCGGCCAACTCCATGCCGATCAGATCGGCCTGCAATTCGTCGTTGCGTGAGAACTTAAGCGCGATCAGGTTACCGGCCTGCGCACCGATGACGTCGCCCGCATCACCGAACAACAAGCCGCCAACGACCCGCGTAACCGTCACTGCGGCCGTACTCTTCACGGCACGCGCGCGCGCATGCTCATAGAGCGCATGGCCGATTTCGTGGCCCATGACCATGGCGACTTCGTCGTCAGTCAATTGCAACCGCTCGATAATTCCGGAGAAGAAAGCAATCTTGCCGCCCGGCATGCAGAACGCGTTGATCTGATTGGAGCGCAGCAGATTGACTTCCCATTTCCAGTTTTTCGAGGCCTCGTTGAATTTCGCGGCGCCGGGCAGAAGATCGCGGAATATCTTGCGCAGACGAACCAATTGCGGATCGGTATCCTCGGCCAGGGCGCGCTTCTGGAAGGCCTGCCGGGTCATCTGCAGATATTGCTGACCTGCCTGTTGTTCGAGTTTTTCGGCGCTGACCAACTTGCGCGACCAAGCCGGACGCGAAATTTTGACGCCTTCTAAATCCTGCGCCCATGCGGGAGCGTGCATCGTCGATGTGAACAGCGCCGCAAATGCAACGATACAAACGGCTGTCATGAGTTTGAACAGGCCGCGAAGGGCGAATGTCCACAGCGACAAATTCAAACGCATTCCACAGCTCCATCCCGCTCCGACACCACGAGGGCGGCGTCAGATATCGACTGGGATAGCAAATCGGCGTGTGCGGCACCAGAAGCGTTCGGCGCAAAGAGAGTTCGACGTAGACCTGTCAATCGTCTCTGGAAATCCGCGCGGTCACGATGCGTTCCGGCGGAACATCGGTCGCGCTTGTCGGGAGCAAAGCCCGCAGTGCCTCGCCGAGCTGCGCCGACACAGCCATGACGCCCTTCTCGGAGACGAGCGCGGTCATCCACATGACAGCGATACCGGCTGCGGTCAGGACCAATTCAATGCCGAGCCCATTGCCGGTCTGCACCAGCGTGGCGTAGCCGACCATGCTCATGAGCGAGCCGGCGACGAACACCGGCAGCGAGTTACGACCAAGCCGCGTCACGACCGGATCGGCCGCAGCCACACGGGTCAACGGTTCCCACACGCGGGAATGGACGAGTAAGTATGCCAGCGCGAGAACATGCAGGAGGCGCGGCAATGGCAATGCCGACTTGTGCAACGTGTCGACCCAGCCAGGCAGTATCCCATGCGAAATGTGGCCACCCAGGCTCCACACCATCCACACGGCGCCGAGGAGGGCCCAGGCTAACGCCACGGCGTAGGCGACCGGATGATAGGGGACCGACACGCCACGCATCTTCATGATGCCAAGCGCCAAGCCGACGGCAAACAAAAGTTGCCACGCGAACGGGTTGAAGTACCAGCCGCCGCCATCTGGAAAACTCGGCATCGACAGCGGCACAATTTGAGCTGCAAGATAAATCCCCGCCGACACGCCCAGCATCAGTTTCAGATCGATACGCGCGAGCCACAGATAGGCCGGCAACGCCGAAATGAGCAGAATGTACATGGGCAGGATGTTGAAGTAGCCGAGCTGATATGTGCCCAACGCCAATCCGAGAAGGCCGGGCAGCGGGTCCTGGAACAACGGCGCGACGCCGATCAACTCGAGGTAGCCAGGGTCTTGAGCCAAGCGAGCCGCGACAGCGAACAGGGCGATGGCGGCAAGGGTCGAAAAAATGTGCGCGGTGTACAAGGTTGCGACGCGGCGAGCGGACTTTTGGGTGGTGCCCCACACGTCGCCCTGCTCGAAACGTTTAAAGAACGCGAAAGCACCCGCCACTCCCGCGAGCAACACAAAGACTTCTGCCGCATCCGAAAATCCGAAATTGCGGGTGGTCCAATTTTCCAACCGATTGCCCGGCATGTGATTGACAAAAATCGACAACAGCGCGACCCCGCGCAGCCAATCAATGCGAAAATCTCGACTGCCCGGTGCGGCGGCCATGAGCTTACCTCTGTGTCGAGACATGACCTTACGATCACACGCTCGCCGAACTAAACGCCGATCCGCATTGCGTGGTTCCGTATTCGGAGCCCGCGAACGGCATTTTTTAACCTTGCTGCCATCGATAAAGTGTACGTCGTTACCAAACTATGACGAAATCCGGTCGAAGTTCGGGCAAACATACCGATCAAGAGCGGAGATCCGGTACCTTATTTCGCAACTGCACACAAGCTCACCGTGCAACGCAGTACGCGAGCCCTGCAGAAAGTGCATAGTCAGAGTGCCGTCCGAAACACAGCCTGTGCGCCGTCGCTCGCAAGCTTTAGCCCGATCACCAACGTCAGGCCGTAAATCAGCTTGTAGAACAGTGCGGTTGGGATCTGCCTGACGATCCTGATGCCGACGAGATTGGCTGCGATCGCGACTGGCATCAAGACGAGCGAAATTTGCAGATTTTCAGTCGTCAATTGGCCCAAACCGAAAAAAGGCGGCACTTTGATGAGGTTCACCAGAGCGAAGAACACTGCGCTGGTGCCAACGAACATGTCGCGCGAGCGACTGCGCGGCAACGTGTACATGTTGTAGGGGACACCGCCTGCGTGAATGACGAAACTCGAGTAGCCTGACAAGGTGGCGAACAGCGTGGCCGCTTTCCGATCGTGCGGGAGCACGGCATTCGGCTGCGTTTTCTGGCCAAACCACGCGTTCAGACAAAACACGATTGCCAGCGCGCCCACCGCCAGTCGTATCGCACCGTCGGTGACATGCGCCGCCGTCAGCGTGCCGAGCACGATGCCGAGCGCGGCACCGGGCAGCATGACGACAAGCGTACGCCGGTCCCATGAGTTGCGGAACGCATACACCGTCACGATGTCCTGGGCGATCAGCACGGGCAAGAAGATGGCGGCGGCACGGATCGGCGACATCACGAGCGACATCAACGGCATGGCGAGCAGACTGACGCCGGCCATGCCGCCCTTCGACAGCCCGTAGAGTGCCACGGCCGGCACGGCTGCGGCGTAGAAAATCGGGTCGTTCAGCATGAGCGCAAATCAGGCGTCGCGCCGGAATGCTCGATAGATCAATGCCAGGGCAATGCAGAACCCGATATTGATGGTGGCGCCCACGGCCATGCGGACGGGGAC